>DASYKL010000561.1:0-4234 GCA_035995405.1 Chloroflexota bacterium | reverse complement strand
GCCTGAGGCGGCCGCTGCGGGCGGGCCGACCCGAGCTCGCGCGGCTGTAGCGCCGACGGGTGGCGCGGCTGGTCTGCGTGCGGGTGAGGCGGCGCCGAGACGCGTGGATGACTGGTGGCCGCGTGGGCGTCAGCGGCTACGGGCGCCGCGCTGGGCGGTGGTGGCCGTGCCTTTCGTGGTGCTGCTGCTGGCTGCCGTGATCGCCTTGCCCGGGTTGGCCAGGGGGCGACAGGCTAGCGTGCCGGATCTGGCTGGCCATACGCTGCAGGACGCCCAGGCGGCGGTGGCGGCGGCTGGGTTGCAGCTCACCACCGAGGAGCAGACGACGCTCGACACGTCAGCTGGCGTCATCGTCACGCAGGACCCGCTGCCGGGCAGCCGGCCCGCGGCGGGCTCAACCGTTCATGCCGTGGTCAGCGCCGGCGTGAGTGTGCCCGACGTGATGGGCCTGCAGTGCACTGAGGCTCGGGCGGCACTTGGCGGGCGGGGCTGGACGGTGAAGCCCGTGCGCTGGCGAGTGGCGAACGTGTCGGAGTTTGGAAAGGTGGTGGCGCAGGACCCGGCGGCGGGAAGCGTCGTCAAAGACAAAGGCGAGATCAGCGTGCAGGTGGCGGGCCCGGTGCGGCCTTGCTAAGCACGAACGTGATTAGGCGTCCCAGAGCGCGGTGAGCAGCGCATCTACGCTGGCAGCGCGGGTGGTGCTTGGACGGCTGGCGGCGGAGACAGGCGCTTCAGGCGAGACGACCGTGCGCTGGTCGAACAGGCTCTGGACGGGCGGTGGCAGGAAGCGGGTCAGTTGGGCGAAGTGGTGCGCGTCCTCGAGACTCTTGGGGCGACGATAGAAACGCAGCGGGAAATAGACGTACAGATTGTCACGGGCGCGTGTGAGCGCGACGTAGAACAGGCGACGCTCTTCCTCGATGGCTTCTTTGTCGCCGGTGGACATGTCCGACGGGATCATGCCGTCGGCAGCATGGATCACATGGACGACATCCCATTCACCGCCTTTGGCGGAGTGGACGGTGCTCAGGATCAGGTAGTCCTCGTCCAGGAGTGGCGGGCCGGCCAGGTCGCTGGTCGAGGTCGGGGGGTCAAGCGCCAGATCGCTGAGAAAGCGCCCACGGTTGGCATGGGCACCGGCGACCTGTTCGAGCTGTTCGATGTCTTGCAGGCGCGCCAGGGGACTGGAGTAGCGCTGCTGGAAGATCGGCTCGATGAAGCGACGGACGCGGGCGATCTCCGCTGCCGGTGGGAGTGAAACGCCGTCAAGGAGGCAGTCGGCGAAGGTTTCGCGGAGCCGAGCCAGGGGTTCGGCAACGGCTTCGGCGACCCGCGGCGGCGAGGCGAGAAAGCGCTTGAGCGGATCGACGGAGGGGCTGTCCGTGGCGGCATCAACGGAAGCGGGTGATGCGTCGCGTGAGCGGAGGCCGATCGCGTGCATGATCGCTCGGGCGCTGGCTGGACCTATCCCCTCGAGCAGCTGCAGGACACGAAACCAACTGACTTCGTCGCGCGGATTTTCGAGCACGCGCAGCACCGCCAGGACATCTTTGATGTGGGCGGACTCCAGGAACTTCAAGCCGCCGAATTTGACGAACGGAATATTGCGGCGGGTCAGCTCGACTTCGAGCAGGTCGCTATGATGGCCCGTGCGGAACAGGACTGCTTGCTGCTTCAGCGGCGTGCCTTGCTCGCGATGTTCGAGGATCTGCTGGCAGACCTGCGCACTCTGTTCGGACTCATCGGTGCAGGTCAGCAGGGCAGGTCGGGCGCCACCGGAGCGGACCGGCCACAGGTTCTTGGCGAATCGCTCGCGGGCGTAGGCGATGACCGCGTTGGACACGTCGAGGATGGGTCGGGTGGAGCGATAGTTCTGCTCGAGAGTGATCCTCTGCGCGCCAGGGAACTGGGTCGGGAAATCGAGGATGTTGCGGACGGTCGCCGCACGAAAGGCGTAGATCGACTGGGCGTCATCGCCGACGACCATCAGGTTGCGATTCTCAGCGCGGAGGGATTGGAGGATCTGGGCCTGCAGCGGGTTGGTGTCCTGGTACTCATCGACCAGGACATGGTCGAACTGGCGGCCAGCCTCGACACCGGCGGGGGTCTGGCCCAGGGCGCGCCAGAACAGCAGCAGGTCGTCGTAGTCGAGGACGTGCTGGGGCCGCTTGCGGCGGGTGTACTCGGCAAAGATGGCTCGAATGCCGTCGGCGTCTTCGGTGCACCAGGGGAAGGTGCTTTCCAGGACGACGCTCAATGGCTGCCCGGCGTTGACCATCCGCGAGTAGATCGCGACCAGGGTGTCCTTGCGGGGGAAGCGGCGATCGTGCTCCTGCTTCTTCCGCGCCGACGGCTCGCTCGACAGGGCTTCGCCACGGATCAGGTCCATCAGGTCGGCCATATCAGGTTGGTCGAGCACGGTGAAGTCAGGTGACAGCCCGAGAGACCGGCCGTAGATACGCAGAAGCCGGTTGGCGATGGCGTGGAAGGTGCCGCCCCAGACTTTGCCGACGGTGCCCTGGCGTTGGATGAGACGGTCCGCACGCGACAGCATCTCTTTGGCGGCGCGGCGTGAGAACGTCAGCAGGAGGATGCGTTCGGGTGGCGTGCCTTGCTCAATCAGGTGGGCGACACGGCAGGCAAGGGTCCACGTTTTGCCTGTGCCGGCGCCGGCTATCACCAGCATAGGACCGTCGCCAGCGGTGACAGCCGCCAGCTGGGCTGGGTTGAGGGACTCCCGCCAGGTTGCCGCTGAGGCGAACATGTGTTCTGCGTAGTATACGGCGGCTCAACCGGAATGCAGCGGTGGCGTTACCTGGCGGTATGTACGACTCGGGTAGCGTGGCGCGCCAATGGGGGTCTGGGTCGTTCTTCTGCTGGCGCTGTTTGGCGACATTGGGGCCGCTGACGTGCATGTGCTCGACGTGCCCTATCGCAGCCAGCTTGATGGGTCGGGGTACGCCCTCGCCAATTGCGGTCCCGCGTCACTCTCGATGGCCCTGGCGTTTTATGGCATCGACGCCTCGCCCTGGGACCTGCGCGTCAAATCCATGAAGGCGCAGCACTCGTGGGTCGGCGACGATGGCGGGTACTCCGATCGCTACGGCGTCTTTGTTTACAACCTGGCGTCGGCTGCAGAGACGACGGATGTGCATGCCAGCGGATTGTGGACACGGGAAGGTGGGCGCGTCGACCGCTTACACGAGTGGCAGCCGACAGAGATCAGGCGAGAGGTCCAGGCCGACCACCCGGTGATCGTGCAGGTCGGTTATCGGGCGCTGCCGAAACACGCCGGATCGACGACGCTCGACGATCACTTCATCGTGATCCACGGCCTGCGCGGGACGGACTTCGTGTACAGCGATCCACTCGGCGTGGGGGACGCTGGGCCGGCTGAGACGATTTCTGAGACCGACCTGGTGGGCGCGATGGGGCGGTCGTCTGCGCCGCGCGTCGGCTTCGCGGTGGTTGGTGCGCGGGGCCGCCCTAGCTGACCGGCGTCAGACGGACGATTGGTAACTCGCGGTCGGTCTTGGTCGTGTAGTCGGCGAACGACGGCGCCTGGGCGATGATCTTTTGCCAGGCTTGCTCTCGCTCCGGGCCGGCGAGCGTTTCGGGGCGCACTTTCAGGCGCTGGGAGCCGACTTCGGCCCAGACTTCATCGGGGTGGCTGGCCAGGTTATGGAACCAGGCGGGGTGGGTCGCCGCGCCGCCAGCCGAACCGACGATCAGCCACGCGCCGTCGCGATCAGGAAAGCAGGCCACCGTCGAACGGCGTTCCCGACCCGATTTCGCGCCGACGGTGCTGAGCGACAACAACCGCGCTCCCTGGAATGGTCGGTTGCGAAAAATGCGAAACATGACGTCATTCATGAAGCGCATCAGGCCGGCTGGCAGACGAGGCATGCTTGCCCCGCGCGTACCTCGGGGCGGGACATTCACAGTCATGGACCGCAGCTTACGCTTTATGCTCAGGCGAGACTCATGGCAACACTCCCATCCTTTCAGATAGGTGACGGCCTGCTGCTGGTCGACCCCCAGAACGATTTCTGTCCCGGCGGCTCGCTGGCGGTCGCGGAGGGCAACGTGGTCATGCCGGTGCTGTCCGCGTGGGCCGCGGCGGCCGAGCAGGTGGGAGCACCGATTTTCGTTTCGCGCGACTGGCATCCACCACGGACGTCGCACTTCAAAGAGTTTGGCGGGGTGTGGCCGCCGCACTGCGTCATGGGCACAC
>DASYKL010000560.1:0-2416 GCA_035995405.1 Chloroflexota bacterium | reverse complement strand
TTCATAGGGGGTGGTGCGTCACGACAAGCGTCACGCGAGAGACGAAAAGCGTCACGCGAGCGTCATCGGAGTGTCACAAAATGGCGTTTGAGCTGGCGCACCAGCGCGCCGAAGCCAGGCTGGTCTTCGGCGCGCGGTTGCTCCAGCGGCACGCGCACATCGGCCACCACTCGACCCGGACTCGCCGACAGCACGACGATCCGATCCGCCAGGCGGACCGCCTCCGTCACGCTATGCGTCACCAACACCGTAGTCGGCGGCGCAGCCACGCGTTCAGCCCGCAGCTCGAGCAACAGGTCACCCAGCCGCTCGCGGGTCAGCTCGTCGAGATGCGCGAACGGCTCGTCGAGCAGCAAAAACGGCGGTCGCGCCAGCAACGAACGCGCCAGCGCCACCCGCTGACGCATGCCACCCGACAGCTCATGCGGGTACCGCCGCGCGCTGTCTGGCAGACCCACCCGCGCCAGCATGTCCTGCGCCGCCGTGTCTGCCAGGGCCCGCTCGCCAGCCAGACGCAGCGGCAACCCGACGTTGTCCAGCACTCGCCGCCACGGCAGCAAGCCATCGTCCTGCGCCAGCCAGCCGATCGCCCGCTGCTGCCGCGCCGCGGCCGGCGTCACACCGCCCAGCCGGACGCGACCGTCCGTCGGCTCGAGTAAGCCGCACAGGATGCGTAGGAGCGTGGTCTTGCCACAGCCGCTCGGACCGAGAATCGCCACGAACGCGCCGGCGGCGACATGCAGATCCAGCGGCAAGAGCGCCTGGACCGGTCCCTCGCCGCTGTCATAGCGATGGGTCACCTCGACGATGTCGACACCCTGCGAATCCGCTGACGCGCAGCCTGGCGGGGCCGCGGTGTCGAGTTGGTGGCGAATGCCGTCGACCAGGGTACTGCTCATCTCGCTCGCCGTTCTGGTCGTTTCTGTGCGACTAGCCGTGCGTCACACGGCGCAGGGCGGTCGGTGCGGCGTCGCTCACGCCAGAGCTGCTCATGCCAGAACTGCTCACGGCCGGCCGCAACAAGCCACGCCAGGCGATGAGACGCTCGGGCGCGAGACGCAACACGATTCGGGCCTGGCCCGAGCGACCTTCGAGCAGCCGTGCCGCGTCGAGCCGCGCGTAGCGCGCCGCCAGTCGCGCCTCCACGCCGCGCCATTGACTGGCACCGCCTGCGTCATCATCGACGGCGTGGATCGGACCGCGCGCCAGAACCCGCCGTAGCGGCGCGGTGGATTCGCTGATCGACAGCGATACGCGCGGATTCCGCCGCACGTGGGCCGCCCATTCGGCGCCTGGCGAGGGCACCAGCCAGAACGCTTCGCCATCCCAGTCGTACCAGAGCGGCACACTGGCGGGGTAGCCGTCGGCAGACAGATAGGACAGGCTGGCGACCAGAGCCTGCGACAAAAAGGCGTCGAGCTCTGGTGACTCGATCGGCCCTGAGCCGGTCCACACACCGTCACCACCAGCAACAGCCCGCAGGGCTGCACGAGCCGTCGCGCCGGCCGCGCCGTGCAGCCGCGCCGTCGGACCGACCACCGCCAGGAGCGCCCGGTCGTCGAGGCTCGCGGCTACCATCCACACCCCACTTTCCAGCTCGCCTTCGGCCAGACCGTCTTCGGTCCGACTGGCCCAGCCGCTAGCGGGCAAACGCAACCCAAGGGGCGGCACGTAGCGCAAAGGCCTGGCGCCATCGCGCGCCGCGGCCATGGCCAGGCCGTCACCTTGCTGGATCCACAGCAGCACGGTTTCGCCGAGCTGCTCGACCAGGTCGGCGGCCAGCAGATCGAACGTCTGCAGCGGTTCGAGGCGCTGCGCGGCAGCGGTGCCCAGCGCGACCAGGCCCGGGCCAGGCTGGTAGCGTCCATCGCGCGCCGAGCGACTGACCAGGCCGACACCGCGCAGCGTGGTCAAAATTGCTAACAGCGAGCTTGGCCCGACCTGGATGGCCCGACTCAGGGCGCTCAATGACAGCGGCTGCTGCGCTGCTGCCAGGTGTTCGAGCGCCTGGACAGCACGCGCCACCGCGGGTACGCGAGCGTGATACGAGTCCGATGCAGCCAATTGGGGGGGCCTGTGTGTAGACAGCATACCCGTTCAGCCGACTGAAGCTGGCGCGCTGGTTACACTGTCTGGTTAAGAACCCCGCGTTTCCCCCAGACAGATGATCAAACTCGGCATCGACGCTCCCTCCACCTCGCGGACGGCGCAAGTCGTCCAGGTCCTCGAGACCGACATTGAAGTGCAAACCCTGTGGTACATGGCCAATCGCACGTCGCGACGTGCCGCCGTCAACGACCACGGCCCGGTCCATGTACGGACCGCCATGCACCACGGCGACACCCTCCTGCGGCTGCTCATGGAAGCCGGCATTCAACCCAACTCGATCACCGATCACGCCATGACCGAGGACGAC
>DASYKL010000559.1:0-3568 GCA_035995405.1 Chloroflexota bacterium | reverse complement strand
CTCGCGCGGAACTCGGTCGAAGCCAGCTTTTGCGCCGCGGACCTGCGTCAGATCTTGCTCGCCGCGTGAGTCTGCTCGGAGCGCGTGTTCGGCGCGGCCATGACCCGCGGCTGCTGGTTGGTCGTGGCGCGTATGTCGATGACTTGCAAATGCCCGGTGTGTTGCACATGGCCGTGTGGCGGAGTCCGCTGGCGCATGCGCGGATCGAGCATGTCAATCTGCACGCTGCGCTGGCTCTGGCGGGTGTGATCGACGCATTTGACGTGACCGTTTTTGGCGCCTCGCCGCCGACATTTCCCACCCTGGTTACCCACGAATCGCTGAAGGCGTGTCCGCAATATCCACTCGCTCGTGACCGCGTGCGCCATGTCGGCGAGGCCGTCGCCGTCGTTGTTGCTGAGTCGCGCGCGGTGGCCGAAGACGCGCTGGAGCTCTTTGACGTCCAGCTGGAGCCACTGGACGTCGTGGCCTCGACGGAGGCTGCCATAGCGCCGGCTGCGCCGTTGCTGCACGAGACTGCTGCAGGCAATCGCTGCGCCGAATGGACCCTGTTGTTGGGCGAACCAGACGCGGCGTTTCGCGCGGCGGACGTGGTGGTGAGCGAAAAAATTGCGATGCAACGCTACACCGCGATTCCGATCGAAACACGTGGCGTGGCAGCCCAGCAGGACCCCATCTCTGGCGAGCTGGTGATCTGGGTCTCTGGCCAATGGCCGCACACCACACGGTCGCTCGCGGCGCAGATGCTGGGCATGGCGGAGCAACGCATTCGCGTCATCGTGCCGGACGTCGGTGGCGGTTTTGGGGTGAAAGAGGAGTTTTATCCCGAGGATGTGCTGGTGCCGTTCGCGGCCTGTCGCAGCGGCAGACCGGTCAAATGGATAGAGGACCGTCGCGAACATTTTCTCAGCGTGGTCCATGCGCGGGAGCAAACGCACGAGATCCAACTCGCGTTCCGCTCGGATGGGATCATTCTGGGTCTACGTGATCGGATCGTGACCGACATGGGCGCCTACGTGCGAGCATTGGGCTTCGTCAACCCGTCGTTGGCAGCGGCGTCTGTGCCAGGTCCGTACCGCATCGAGAACATCCAGATCGACTCGTTGGCGGTCCTGACGAACAAAAGTCCCGTGTCGCCGTATCGTGGCGCTGGCCAACCGGAGGCGACGTATGCGCGCGAGCGGCTGCTGGATATCGCCGCACAACGCCTCTCGATCGATCCGGCGGAGCTACGGCGAAGGAACCTCATTCCCACGGAAATGCTGCCGTTCGATACCGGGATCTCGTCGGTGGATGGGCCAGTCCGCTTCGACAGCGGCGATTTCCGGCTGGCTCTGCAGCGGACGCTCGAGCTGTTGGACTACGGCCGGCTGCGAGCGCGACAGGTGCAGGCACGGGAGGCTGGACGACTGATGGGCATCGGTCTGGCCGTGTATGCCCAGATCACGGGCACCGGTCCCTATGAAGGCGCTGACGTCCGCGTTGGCAGCGACGGCCGGATTACGGTGACGACTGGCGCGGTGGATATTGGCCAGGGGTTGAACACCGCGCTGGCCCAGGTGGTGGCTGCCGAGCTGGGTGTTGCGCTCGAGCGGGTGACCGTGATGTGTGGTGATACGGCGCGGATTCCGCATGGCATCGGCACGTACGCCTCGCGGGCTGCAGTCATGGCGGGCAATGCGGCGTCGATGGCTGCCGGCCAGGTGCGGGCCAAAGCGGTTGAGGTAGCCGCTCACCTGCTCGAGGTTTCACCTTCGGACCTGGAATGGGTGGATGGCTCGGCGCGTGTGCGGGGCGTAGCTGACCGTGCGGTTTCGCTCGCGGACGTGGCAGAGACGCTGCGGCCAGGTGGTACGCGGCGGCCGCCGGGCATGGCACCGACGCTCGAGGCGCGGCACTACTACGAAAATGAGCAGCCGCCGTTTGCGTATGGCGTCCATGCAGTGGTGGTGGACGTGGACCGTGAGACGGGCCTGGTCCGGGTGGAGCGTTACGTGGTGGTGAGCGACGCGGGCATCTTGATCAATCCCACGATTGCCGAGGGCCAGATCGTAGGCGGGATTGCGCAGGGGCTGGGCGGAGCGCTGCTGGAGTCGCTGGTGTACGACACGGCAGGCCAGCTGCTGTCGTCAAGTCTCCTGGATTACGCGCTGCCACGAGCGTCGGACATGCCGGAGGTCGAAATGCATCATCTGGAGATCCCATCGCCGCTGAACCCCCTGGGGATCAAAGGCCTCGGAGAAGGTGGAGCAGTAGGCGCGCACGCGGCGGTGGCCAATGCGGTGGCGGATGCGCTCATGCCACTGGGGATCACTGTTCTGGCGACACCGTTGACGCCTGGCGCGATCGACGGGCTCAGCCGGTAAGGGCCAGAGGGGTTGGCTTATAGTCAACTCGAGGGCTTCGGCCTACATGGAGGCAACCATGATCGTCCTGGGTCGTTCGTTTGTCGCGCTGGTGCTCCTCGGGGCACTCGCTGTGGCGCCAACCGAGGTGCTGGCCCAGGCAGACGGGACGTGCGCACCTGGTCAGGCGCCGCGGTTCGTATTCGGCTTTGCCGACCTGAAAGCGCAACTGGCCGCAGCGATGGGCGAGCCGATGACCTGCGAGTTTGCCGATCCGAACGGTACCGGCGACGTTCACCAGCGCACGACGACGGGCCTGGCGTTCTGGCGCAAGTCGACCAATACGCCGACATTCACCAACGGCTTCGACCATTGGGCCCACACGCCAAACGGCTGGGTAGCGTGGACCGGCAACGCGATCGACCCGCCGAATGCCTACCCGCCCCTGGTCATCGAAGGCTTCATGCAGGGCTGTACGGCGCCCGACGCGTCCCTGAGTGGGACGTGCCAGTGCGCCATCAACAAGTTGCAGGAGCGCTATGCGATCGGCGAGTTTGTGCAGTTCGCCCAGCGCTACCTGCAGGACGGCGTGTTGCCGTCCGAGGTAAGCAACCTGGTGGTCGAGTGCGTCCTCGAGGGCGCCTGAAGAAGTAAAGGGGGGGGTTAAGCGACGCGGCTGCGGGCCGTGCGGTACCACGGCTTGCGACCGCGGCGGCGGGGTGCCGGCGCGGTTTCGGTCCGGGTGGCGGTGCCATCTGGGCGTGAGCCTTCGGCGCGGAACGGGACACCGTCGCGACGTAGCGGCTGCGCGGCCTCTCGCCGTGCAGGCTGAGCAAGCTCGCGGCGTGCTGGCTGAGCGACCTCTCGGCGAACCGGCTGCGGAGCGAGGCGTTGCGGAGCGCGGGCTGCATCACCACCCCAGGGCTCGCGCTGGAACGTGCGACCAAGATGGCGCTCGAACTGGCGCCACTTGATCGCATCCTCAGACGACAACAGCGTGATCGCTTGACCACGGCGGCCCATGCGACCGGTACGGCCGACGCGATGCGTAAACCACTCGGCCGACTCGGGGAGCTCGAAGTTGATCACCGTGTCGACGTCGGCCACGTCGAGGCCGCGCGCCGCGACGTTCGTCGCCAGCAGGATCGGCACGCGGCCGGCGCGGAAGTCAGCCATGACTCGCTCGCGAGCGTTCTGGCTGAGGTTGCCTTGTAGCGCCGCCG
>DASYKL010000558.1:0-7972 GCA_035995405.1 Chloroflexota bacterium | reverse complement strand
GTAACGTCCCATGAGACGAATACAAGCCGTTTATGCCGGGATCGCGTGCGGATGGGTCTGCACACGGATGACTGCATCTCGTAATCAGCCAAGCCCAGCGGCTGCGGCGGCTCAGTGTCCTCGTGTCCGCCGCGAGGCGTTGCTGTCGCTGCCGCTGCGGCCGCTGCGCAGGTCGCTGTCCCGCGCCCGCGTACTACCCGTTGACGTATCCGGGTGCTCGCGAATGTCGTCGTTCCAGGGGTCGAAGTGGACTGCCGTCGGTCGCCTGTCGGCCGTCTTTGGCGAATGCTCGAACGCCTCTTTCGCGTAGGTCTCTTGCTTCTTGTAATTCTGCGTCGTGATCGGCTGACTCCGATCAGGATGATTCACCCCGCGCGACTTTTCGTGCCCGCGGGGCTTCGATGGGTTCAGTCCGTCATTATGGTGTTGGCCGCGTTTTGGCATAGGTCAGTCTGCGCCCGAGCCCATAAGAATCGTGCTAGAGCGACGTTGGCATCGAAATCGCTCGACTGCGCGCCTGCACGAGTCCCAACCGCCTCCCGGCGCACTTATCGAAGTACGCTCGAAGTACGCTGAGGTACCGACCCGCCAGGCGCAACGTGACTATCGTCAGGTATCGAAGCCATGACGCAGTCGCAGGAGCTTTCGGATACGGCGTCCGCACGCGAGTTGTTGACCGTCGCCGCGCACGACCTGCGCAATCACTTGACCCCGTTACAAGCGCGGCTCGACCTGATTCGGCGACGCGCCCTGCGCGAGGGCCAGCCTGAGTACCTGCACGATTCCGAGCACGCCGCCAGAAGCCTCGAGCGCTTGCGCCACCTGATCGCTGATTTGCTGGATGTCTCGCGTCTGGAGCGCGGCCTCTTTGGGATCGCTCCTCGCATCGTCGATGTGACGGGCCTGGTCGCCGATACGGCTGACGCATTTGACGGCGATATCCCAATCGAAATCCCCGCTCACACGCCAGCGCTGGCCTGCGTCGACCCCGATCGTATTCAGCAGGCGCTGCAAAACCTGCTCTCCAATGCGGTCCATCACTCGCCTGACAACGGCAGTGTGCGAATCGACGTCTCGTTGTCGAGTAGCGACGCCCAGCAATGGGTCCTGGTTCGGGTTTCCGACCAGGGCCCGGGCATTCCAGCCGAGCTGCAGGATCGAGTGTTTGATTGCTTTGCCACGGGTCCTGGCTCGGTCGGTCTTGGGCTCGGTCTGTATCTGGCCAGGCGCATCGCCGTCGCACACGGTGGTGCGCTGCGGGTCGATTCCATGCCTGGGCTTGGCGCCAGCTTCACACTAGCCTTGCCCGCGCTGCTCCTGGAGGCACAACCTCATGACGCTGTACCCCTCGGCTCCGCCGGCCGGTGAGCAGGACGAATCCTGCGATTGGCGAGCGCTCACCCTCGGCTTGGCCGCGCTCATGTCCCAACCGCGGGAGCCAACCCACGACTCGCTGACCGAAGTCGCCCACCAGCTCAAGACACCCGTCGGCATTCTCCGCGCCCACGCGGCGCGCTTCCAGTTGCACGCCTCAGGCCAGCCCCGTGCTGCCGCCGCGCACGAAGTCGCCAGGCGCATTGTCGAACAAGCCGACTTGATGTCCGGCTGGGTGTCGGCGATGCTGGAAGTCCAGCGCATTCGCCTTGGCAAGCTGTCGCTGAGCATGTCCTGGTTCGATCTGGCTGACCTGGCCCAATCGTGCATCGACGACATCGCCACGACCGCCGGTTGGTCGGCTGTCGACTGGACGGCAGACCTGACATCAGGTGCCACGATCTATGCCGACCGCGCCCGGCTCGCCCACGCCATAACCGATCTCTTGAACTGGGCTGGACGGTCCTCTCCCGCTAGCCCGCTGGCACTCCAACTGGCGATCCGCGAGTGGTTCGACGGACGTTCGCGCGCTGTCCTGAGGATCACACCAGCCACCTGCGAACCAAGCTGGGATGACGTCCAGCATCCGTGCGCCGCCGAAGCCGATATCGATCTCGACCTGTATGTTGCTCGCGAATTGATACGGCTGCACGGTGGCGAGCTCTGGATCGACGCGTGCGGCGCCGCCGTGCTGGTTGTTCCATTGGACTTCTCGCCCCGTTCTCACGCCGTTCTTGCGCCCAGCGGGCGATCCTCGGCCGAACGATGACCACGTCTGCACGAGGCCCGCGCTGCATCCTGGTCGTGGACGACGAACCACACCTCGTGCGCGCTGTGCGCATGTACCTCGAGCTGCAGGGCTTTGCAGTTTTCGGCGCCCAATCCGGCGAGGAAGCCCTGGAGGCCATCCGCGACCGCTTGCCAGACCTGGTGCTTCTCGACGTGCTGTTGCCTGGACTCGATGGCTTCGAAACGCTGCAGCAGCTGCGTCGTGTATCGAACATCCCGGTCATCATGCTCACATCGCTGGCTGAGGAAGACCACAACGTCAAAGGCCTGACGCTCGGCGCAGACGACTACATCATCAAACCATTCAGTCAGAAGGAGCTGGTGGCCCGCGTCCAGGCGGTCCTCCGTCGCGCCGAACAGCCGGCCCACGTACCCAAAACGCTCATCGAGCCAGACTCCGACCTGGCCATCGACTTCGATCGCGGCGAAGTCTGGCTGCGCGGCCAGGCGGTCCATCTGACTGCGACCGAGTACCGCCTGCTGTACCACCTGGCCTCGAATCCCGGCCGCCTCATGCCTGCTGAGATCCTGCTCGCCAAAGTCTGGGGCTACGACTATCGCGACGAGGGCCACTACGTCCGGCTGTACATCTCGTATTTGCGCCAGAAGCTCGAACCGGATCCGGCTCACCCGCGCTACATCCTGACCATGCCTGGTCTCGGATACAAGTTCGTCGACTATCGCCGCGCGTCGGCGCCGATTGCCGCTCATGCCCGCGATTGAGCATTCGACCAACCATCGCGCCGCCGAGCTGAACGGTTTCTTCATTGGCGCAACACGCGAGCTGGCGACGTCTGTTCGATTGATTGGTCTGTATACCGAGCTGCTTGACGCGCAGCTGGCGGAGGACCCGTCGCTCAGCGGTTTGCGGGCCATCGTGCAGGACGTTCGGGCCCAGACAGGCGTCGTATCGGCACTGATCGACATCGTGCTGCAGCCCGCCTGACGTGCCCCAGAAATGGATCTGGGAAGTCTCTACCGCACGCTCGCGTCAGTGAGCCCGCCGCGCGACCGCGGTTCGCTGCAGGTCCTGCTTCAGGCCGCCGCGCGAGCCGGGACAGTGCCAGCCGAGCTTGCCAATTACGTACGCAGCACCCTCGATTTGGCCGAGCTGCAGGTGCGCGACGCGATGGTTCCGCGCGTCGATGTCGTGGCAGTGCCAGACGCGTCTTCGGCTGCCGAAACGGCCCGCCAGATGGGCGAGTCCGGGCGCACACGGCTGCCGGTGTATCGCGATACGATCGATCGTCCGATCGGCGTTGTGCACGCGGTTGACGTGGCACAGGCCCTGGCAAACGCAACCGCGGATCGATCCCCGCCATCCGCAGGCCAGCTCGCGCGGGCGACGCCAACCATCCCCGAGACGGCGTCGCTGCTCGAGGCCATCCAGGCTATGCGCAGCCAGGCTACGCATCTGTTGCTGGTGTTGGACCAGCAAGGTGGCTTCGCTGGTCTCACCACGCTCGAGGATGTGGCCGAGCAAGTGCTGGGTCCCCTGCCCGCTGAACGCGGCGCGGCGGGCCGCAACGAGATTCAGCTGTTCGACGACGGCGTCGCATTGGTCGGCGGAGCCACTCCACTGCACAGGATCGAGCGCATCCTCAACGTCCGTTTTCCGAACAGTCGATTCGTCTCGATCGGCGGTCTGGTGCTCGATCGCCTGGGACGCGTCCCGCGCCCGGGCGACGTCGTCCAACTGCCGGGTATGCGTATTGAAGTCTTATCGGTCGACAGCACTCGTGTTCGCGAGCTGCGCATCCGCACCGGTCTGGCGCTCGGAATGCCTGGCCGCCTGATCGAAGTTGGCCTCGGCAAGGAGGTCGTCTGTGGCACCGACGTCGTCGGCCGTGTGGAACGGCTGATTACCGACACGCCCAGCGGCCGCGTCGAACGTTTTGTGGTCCGCCATCGTGGACGACCGGTCGTCGTGCCGCTCACGGTCGTCGAGCGTACGGACGATGGTGTGGTCTACCTGTCACGTTCTGGTTGTGAGCTTGATCAATTTCCCACAGACGAAGCGCCGGCCATCTCAGAAGAAACCGAGGTTGTCTGTGATGACGGGTCGCTCGGACGCGTCCAGCACGTCCTGCTCGATGCGCTGTCTGGTGCCGCCACCCACATCGTCGTGCGCCTGACTTCTGGTTTGCTCAAGCCGCACGAGGTGATCGTGCCATTGAGCTGGGCACGCTCGATCACGCCACCGCGTATCGAGCTGGCTTGTCTACGCGATGACCTGCTGGGCCTGCCGGAATACCGCGACGACGATGAGATCGAGGTCGACGTGCTACGAAGGCTGACCGAAGACCAGCGCTTTCAGGGGCTTGATCGGTACACGCTGAAGGCCACGGTCAAAGCCGGTGTCGTTCGTCTGACGGGACGGGTCCGCACAACCGAGCACAGCCAGGCGGCTGAACAACTTGTTTCGTCCGTCCGTGGTGTGCTCGCCGTCCACAACGAATTGCTCGCCGACGAAGAACTCGCTCGGCGTGTCGAGTGCGACCTTAACGACCTTAAAGGGGCTGGTGTGCAGCTCGCGGACCTCGACATAGCCGTGTTGCTTGGACAGGTCAAGCTGCGCGGCCGCGCGGCGACTTCGGACGACCGCGCAGCGGCCGAGCGCATCGCGCGAGCGGTTCCCGGTGTCGAATCCGTCACGAATGAGCTGGTGGTTGACGATGATCAAGCGACGCAATAATCTGCCGCTGCACCTCGTCGACTGGTTGCGAGCCGTCGATGGTCACAACGGGGCCGCGCCGTGTGTAATGCTCGAGCAGACCCGGCAGCCAATCGTTGAACACGTCGGCGCGACGATCGGCGACATCGGAGCGGTCGTCGCTGCGCTGGCTGACCTGGCCCCGTTCTTCCACTCGCTCGATCATGGTGCGTCGCGGCACGTCGAGAAAAACGGTGCTACTGACGGAGCCGCCCCGCTGCGCCAACCAGTCGTCAAGTGCTTCAGCCTGTCGCGTTGTACGCGGGAAACCATCGAGAATCGCGCCTCGCGCGGCGTCCGGCTGTGCCAGTCGTTGGAGGACTGCGTCGGTCACGACGTCGTCGGGCAACAGCTCGCCCGCGCTCAGATGCTTCTCTGCCGCTCCGCCGCGTTGGCGCAGCAGCTCGCCGCTCGAGACATGCGGAATACCCAGCCGCGGCGCGAGCAGACGAGCCTGGGTGCCTTTGCCGGCACCCGGGCCACCCAGCAGCACGATCACGTGCGGTTCGTCCCGACCTGCCTCTCGTATTCCGCCGCGCCCCATACACCCTTCTTACCACCTTTCACCAAGACTGGGATGGCCAGAATGAATATCGTCATTGGCGCCGCTGTGCGCACGCGCGATGGCTACCACGTTGGCGAAGTCCACCGCGTGGTTGTCGACCTCGTCGATCAAGCCGTGACTGCCATTGTTGTACTCCAGGGCCACCTGCTGAGCCGAGACGTGCTGGTGCCTTTTGACTTCATTGACCACCAGGAGTCGGATGAGGTCGTCCTCCGCCTCGACCACGATCGGCTCGAGGAGTTACCAGATTTCGTTTACAACGAGTTTCTCGCTCCGCCGCCAGCCTGGACCCTGGCTGGCCCATACCCCGACGGCAGCGTCTATGTGCCGCTGCGACAACGCAAACGGCTCGGCGAGCACCACATCGACATCACTGCCGGCAGCCGCGTGCTGACCACGGACGGAGACATCGGCAGCGTCGATAAGATCGAGCTCCAGGCCGACTCCGGCGAGCTCGACGCTTTTTGGGTCCGCGCTGGACGCGTCTTCGCCCATGACCTGCGGCTACCTGCCGAGTGGGTCGACCGCATTGACGACGCCGGAGTCCACGTCGGCGGTTCGCGCATCGAAGTCGAAACGGGACTCGGTCCGCTGAGCCGGGCCCGCCGCGAGGAGCACGTCGCATGATGACGGCCGTTGCCAGCCGAACCCCTCCTGGACGACCGCCCGAGGCGCCACACCGCCGTTCGACCAACAGCCTCTGCTTGTTGTGTGGCTCGCTCCTCGAGCGCGCCAGCGTTGGTACGTCACGGACTCGCGGGGTGTGCGGCGGCTGCGCCGAACGCCTGGAGCTGGAGTTGACGTGCTCGGATCACGCCGCCTGCGGTGAATGCGGTCGTCACCAGGAATTGTGCGCGGTCATGCCGTGCAGCGGGCCGAGCCAACCACCACCTGCGCCGAAAACGCAGACAGCGGACGCAACGCCAGGCCTGGCGCTGATCGAAAACCTGCAGCGCCGGCAAGTATCTGGTGCCGAACGGGTGCGCGCCATTGAACGCCTCGCGGCGACCCATCTCGGCGTTCGCGAGCTGGGGCGACGGACCGGGTTTGCGCCATCGACGATCTCACGCTGGTTAAAAATCGATCGCTGTCCGCAGCTCAAACACGCTCTGGAAAGCGAGGTACTCGACATTGGTCGTGCCAAGCTGCTGGCCGACGCGCCTGTGACCGCGCTGGCGGAGCTGATTCCCCAGGCGGCAGCGTGTTCGCGGGCCGACCTGGCCCGACGCGTTGCCGCCTTGCGCGGGCGCGGTGAGCCAGCGGTGGATGTCCTGTTCAGCTCGTCAGCCGACTCGCGGCGGCTGCTCAAAGCAGTCCACATCGTGGAGTCTGTCGATGCGTTGAGCGCTACCGATCGCGCGACACTCGAGCGCCTCAGCATACTCGTGAGCAACCTGCTTCAGTCGTGAGTTTCCTGCGTCGGCCATACGTCGTTTTAACTCGTCGGTGGCGACACTGAAGCATGGTCACCCAGACTGCCGACAAAGTCAGAACCGACGAAGTCATTCAGCGTGACGTGCTGAACGAGTTGAAATGGGACGCTCGCGTTCAACCCAACGAGATCGGCGTCGCCGTGAAAGAGGGGATCGTCACGCTCACTGGCTGGGTCGATTCCTACACGAAACGTTGGGCTGCCGAAGAAGCGGCGCTCCGCGTGCGGGGCGTCAAAGGTGTGGTCAACGAAATTGAGGTACGTCTGCCGACGGCTGCTGAGCGCACTGACGAGGACATTGCGCGGGCGGCAATCCGCGCCCTGGAATGGGACGCGTTCATCCCGATGGAGCGCGTCAAAGTGACGATCTCCAAGGGCTGGGTCACCCTCGAAGGCGAGGTCGATTGGGAATTCGAGCGCGAGGACGCTGAGCGAGTGGTGCGACGGTTGACCGGCGTGCGCGGCGTCACCAATCTGATCAGAGTCAAGTCGCAGCCCACCCCGTCCGACCTGAAGAAGAAGATCCAGGACGCGTTGATCCGGAGCGCCGAAACAGATGCACAGCGCATCGAAATCGAGGTCCAGGGCAGTAAGGTCATCCTCAAAGGCACAGTGCGCTCTTGGGCCGAGAAACAGGAAGCCGAGCGCGTCGCATGGTCAGCACCGGGTGTCACGTCGGTCGAGAACAGACTGGTCATAGCCTTGTGAGGATGACTTGAGTTCGGCTGGCTGTACGCGAGCGTACAAGTTTGGCCGTTACACTCGTCGTAGACTGACCCGATAGCCTTCACCACTGACTCGTGGACGTGCGTTGGCCACCGCATGCCGCTTCGAGCTGCGAGTACGAGAAGTCCCGAACGGCAGGACCTGAACTTCCTGCTCGCGGCGCTGCCTGCCTCGGAGTACAGGCACTTAGCCGCTGACCTCGATCCAGTACACCTGCAGAGCGGGCAGTTGTTGGCTATGCCCGACGAGCCGTCCAGGTGGGTCTATTTCGTCCGCGACGCGGTGGTGTCGTTGCTCGTGCCCATGTCCGATGGCTCAGCAGTCGAGGGTGCGACGATTGGCAACGAAGGCATGGTCGGCATCGAGGTATTCA
>DASYKL010000557.1:0-4792 GCA_035995405.1 Chloroflexota bacterium | reverse complement strand
CTGTTCAGCCGCCGCGCGACAGAAGAGGCGGCCTCCAGCTGCCTGGCGCTTCGACCGGTGCCGCACGCGGCCGAGCTCGTCCGCGAAGCCAAGGGCCGCCTGGCCGACCTCTCACCAGCCGACCGCAACCTGCGACAGGTGGCGATGCTGCTTGGCCGCTTCCTGCCTCGCGGCGTCGCCGTCCACCACGCCGGTCTGCTGCCCCAGGTCAAGCTGCTGGTGGAAGAGTTCTTTCAGGCTGGCAAACTGCGCACCGTCTTCGCCACCGACACACTCGCGCTGGGCATCAACATGCCCGCCCGCACCGTCGTCATCGGCGAGATGCTCAAGTTCGATGGCACCAGCCGGCGCCTGCTCACGCCAAATGAGTACCGCCAAATGACCGGTCGCGCCGGGCGGCGTGGCATCGATGCCCGCGGGGTGTCGCTGCTGATGTATTCGCCATGGGTCACCTTTCCGCAAACCGTGCAGGTGCTGACCAGCGAGCTGCTGCCTCTGGAGAGCGCGTTCCGACCAACCTATTCGACCGCCATGAATCTGTGGTTGCGGCCTGAAGATCAGGAGCGTCTGGCCGATCTCTATGCGCGATCGCTGCGGCGTTTCCAGCACGACCGCACCCTCAAAGAACTGACGGAGCGCAAACAAGCACTCGAGGATGCTCTGGAAGCCGCGAAGACGGCCGCAAAGACTGCCAAGCATGAGGTCGGTGAATACGCCGGCGAGCTCAGTCATGTTGATTACGAGCTGCGCCGCGCTCGCCGCACGGCAACCGTCGAAGCACGGCGCACCGTTGAAGGCCTCGCTCGCGTCCTCGAACGCTATGACTACCTGCGCGATGCGCATCCAACGCACAAGGCGCCATATCTGCGCAGCCTGTTCGATACCAATGCCCTGACGCTGTGTGAGCTGCTGACGAATCAGCAGCTCGAAGGACTCGACCCGCCGGAGGTCGCCGAAGCCCTGTCGTGGTTCGCGATGGACCGTGAATCGACCGTCCGCGGTCTGCCGCTGACCCGCCGCTTGCATCGGCTCCGCGAAATCATCGACGCGTTGCACGGCGGCGTGCTGCGTGAAGAAGAGCGCCATGGGCTGCAAATGTCGAGGCCGTTGCCCGTCGACTTCCACGGCGTCGCGCTGGCCTGGGCGGAAGGCCAGGACCTGGCGACGATCGGCCAACGAGCACATATGCAGGAAGGCGACCTGGTTGGCGCACTGCAGAAGACACTGGACTTGATCGGCCAACTGCGGGCTGCGGCGCAACAAGGCGCCCTCGGCACATACCTGGTGCCGCGGCTCGACGAAGCCGATACGCTCCTGCGCCGCGGCGTCGTCCAGGCCAGCTACACCTGGGCCATCGGCGGCTTGCCACAGCTGGACGAAGACGACGAAGAGGACGAACACGTCGTCGATGATGATTGGGAGGTTCGCGTATTGCCCGAAGATGAAGCGCAATCCGCCAACCGCCCAGCACGCGATCGCGGTCCCCGCCGCCGCGTGCCAGCGTTCGTCAAACGCCGCTCGGCCGCGAGCAACGCGGCGACGGGGCCAGCGAAGGCCCGCCCAACACGACGAAGGCGCTGACGAGTGCCTGTCATCTTGACATCAAAACGGTTCGCACCCGGTCAGGAGTGCTATAACGGCCGGAAGGGAAAGCACCTTAAAGTCTGATGAACGGCGCCCGCGACACCGATCCGATCCCACTCAATGAGCTGAGCCGCAACACTGAGCCGCTCGACTCCGACGAGGCTCTGGAACCGGTCGGCCCTGCGCCGACGCTCGAGGATCTGACACCCGAATCAAGCGGGCGCATCGTCCGCTACATCGTCACCAGCTCGCTGGAGCACGGCGTGGCGCCGACCGCTGTGGTTGCGCTGTACGCCGACCTGGCAGGCGACGATCTGGCGGTCCGCTATGCCGATCGGCGCTTCATGCTGCGTGAGGTTCCGCCAGATTGGCGCGACGTCGAAAACCGCGTCGCGGACCTGGAGCAGAGCGCCCGCGAACGTGGCTTCGACCTGGCAGCGGCATGGCGTCGCGCGACGGGCGTCGCGATGCACGGGCTGGATGCGTTCGAACAGCTGGCCCGTCTGGCGGGCGTGACGAACTCGACGGCACAGCGCCAGCGGTCTATTTTCGACGATCCCGAGGACCTTGACTCGTACGACGACGAGGTCGTCCTCGATGCGTTTCACGATCGGCTGACTGATCGCAAGCCGGACTTGATGGACCTGGCGGTTGATGCGCAGTCTCGCGTGCGTCGCTTCGCGATCGAGGAGCGGCTGGAGCATGGCCTGCCGGCCGTTGAGCTGCTCGATCTGTACCGCGGCTTCGAGATCGCCGGTGATGAACGGGCTCAGCAATACCTGGATCTGGTGTATGTCGATCGCGAGCCGCCGCCGGATTGGGTTGACCTGCAATCCGATGCCGCGCGTCTGGTAGACATGGCCGAAGCAAGAGGCCGCGACGCAGGCCGCCTCTTCGCCGACCTCATGCGCACCTCCCCCGGTCTCGAGCCAGTTACCGCCGTACGGCTCCTTCTCGAGCGCCTCCAACTCGGCTACTTGATCTAGAACGTACGGCCGAGGCGCTGGTCCCAGGGCTGCGGCGCGGCGACGCGGACCAGCATGTCCTCGCCATCGCGGGCATACAAAAACAGGTGGGCGAAAAACTCGAGCTCTGGCAACGGGTAAGTCGGATTGATGCACAGGTACGCGTAGGGCCACGGCGATCGGGCGCCAGGAGCGGACAGGACCTGAATGCGGTGCCCGACGCGCAGCCGGTACGTCAGCCCCGGATAGCGTGTCGACGCGACGTCCAGGTAGCCATCCAGGGTCAGGTCACGCCACAACTCGTCGCCGAGCGTGGAGCGCGCAACCTCCTCGGCCCTTTGTCGCGCCTCCTGATAGTCGCGGGCCGAAAAATCAGCCCCCGCGGTGCGCTTCGGCAAATGGTCCCAGTAGTAGCGCCAGGGTCGCTCTAGCGGTCCATCCCGACGCGCCCCTTCAGGACCGGGTGTCGGCAGCAGATCCCACGTCAGGAGCCGCTGCCACAAATCCCGCAGCGGCTCGAGCACCCGCTGACCGCCGAGTTACGCGCCGCCAGCGATAGGAGCGATGATTTGATACTCCTCGGCGTATGGATCAAACGGCGCGTCATCCAGCACGTGCTGCGTCCCGACCTTTTTCGAGACCGCGCAGCCCTTATCGCGAGCTTCGCGCAGGATACGCTCGGCTTCGAGGATGCTCTCACGTGCCTCCGCAGTCTCAGTGTCCGCACTCCACTCCACAAGCTGATGTCCGCGACGATTGGCGACGATGATGCGGCCCACGACTGAGCCCTCCTTGGAAGCGCCTCTATGCCATTAGCTAGCCTACGCCTGCCTCCCGCCGATGGCAATAATCCAGAGAAACGCGAGCGGAGGAGCTTAGCTGTGGTGGCCATTCGTGCGCACGCAGCCGTGCGGCTTGGTCGGACTGTCCATCGGCTCACCGCACAGCGGACACCGCGGCCGACCAGCAGCCACGACCTCGGAGATATTGCGACTCAGCGCCCGCAATTGTTCGCGAGTCGCGCGCGCGGCAAACGTGGCTGGCTGGGACGGTTCTTCTTCTTCGGCGCCGCTGCTGCCCTCCAGGTCGTACACGAGCAACACGTAGCGCGGCCCGCTTTCGAGCTCGCTTTCATCCTGCCCTAGTGCCAGACGGCCGACTTTGAAGTCGACCGTCGGATTGGGTGGAAACGTTTCAACAGGGGGCTGGCGGGGTGGGCGAGCCGCTGGCTGACCCTCGAACTCGGCTAAAAGCTGCTCGACAGCCAGGCCAAGAGCCTGCAGCTGCTCTTTTTCGACCCACAGGGCTGCGGCACGCCCATCGTCACTCTCAATCAGCAAGCGAAACGTGCGATGACCGGGCTCACCAATCGCCTGGGCCTGCAGACGAGTGGCGGGCCCAAAGACGTACTGGGCGTCAAACACTAACGACGATAGTACGCGTGCTACGCGGTCTTACGTTGGTACACCCGACGCGCCGTGTTGAGCCCGTCGACGAGTGCATCAACCTCGTCCAATGAGTTGTAAATATAGAAGCTGGCCCGCAATGTCGCCGCCAGATCGAGCGACCGGTGCAACGGCTGACAGCAGTGATGCCCAGCCCGCACGGCGATTCCCGCTTCGTCCAGAATGGTGCCCGCGTCATGCGGATGTACGCCTTGCAGGTTGAATGACACGACTCCCGTCCGGGCCGCCGCCTGCAGCGGACCATAGACGGCGATGTCGGGGATGCGTGCCAGGCGCTCCAGGGCGTACGCCGTGACGTCCACCTCATGGGCCCTGACGTTGGCCATGCCGAGCTCGTCTAGATAATCGAGAGCTGCCGCGAGCGCGATCGAATCCGCGATGTTGGGCGTACCCGCGTCAAACTTCTCAGGGAGTGGCGCCCACGTCGCCCGATCCTCGTAGACCTCGCGGATCATGCCACCGCCACCCAGAAATGGCGGCATCTCATCGAGCAGGGCTCGCTTGCCCCACAACACGCCGATCCCTGTCGGGCCGAGCATCTTGTGGCCTGAAAACGCGAGGAAGTCGGGGCCGAGCGTGCTCACGTCGGTGGCGATATTGGGCACACTTTGCGCACCATCAGCGACGACAATCGCACCAACCCGATGGGCTTCTTCGGAAATGGCGCCGACATCTGAGATGGTGCCAAGGACGTTCGAGGCGTGGGCAATCGCGACGACGCGTGTGCGAGGTGAAAGCAGGCGGCGGTAGTCATCCAGGTTGACCGTCCCGTCGGCA
>DASYKL010000556.1:0-4778 GCA_035995405.1 Chloroflexota bacterium | reverse complement strand
ACACAAAATCACCGGTACCTGGAGGAAGACTGGTTGCCAGCCACTGCGTCCGAGCAGTGCCGACCAGAACCCGCCGGCATAGAACGCCGCTCCCGCCAATGCCGCCCACGGGCCAACCCACCGTCGTCCCAGCCACCAGGTCAGGCCGATGCTGACCATGCTCGCGCCCACACCGAGAAAAACCACCGCGTAGGGCGAGTCGACGACCAGCAGGACCAGGGCCAGCAGGTACGGCCACGCTGGCGGATTTGGGATGCCGATCGATGAGACGATGCCCGTGAGAGGAAAGAGGCCGTGCTGGCGCCAGGCGGCGACGAGCGAGGCGGCCGCCGCTTCGTCGTAGCCCACGAGAGCCAGGTCGAGCCGCCACAGACGGATGGCCAGGGCCACCGACAGCAGCGCTCCGAGTAACACAAGCTCGCGGCGGGCGAGCGATACCGGCTGCCAGGCATGCGCCTGAGTCCACGCCAGAGCGACGATTGACGCGATGAACGTGAGCCAGACAGCCGCCGACAGATACGCCGGCCAGGCGATGCAGAGCGTTGCCTGGTCCGCGCCGCACGTGACGAGCGGCCCGAAGAGACCGCTCGCCGCCGCACCAAGAACCGCCGCCAGCCCGACCATGCCGAGCCCCAGGATGGGCCACGTCGCCCGCCGACCAACGACCCACGGCCGACTCTCCTGGCTACGCCGCCACGTCTTTACCGCCACGCGTCGAGGTCAATTTCCATCAGATGGTGGCGCGGCCGACGGGCTGCCATGCGTCGGCGGAGTGTAACCGTCAGACGATAGTAGTATTCGGGCCGGTTGTCGGTGATCTCCGATCGCGAAGTGCCAGTTGTGGTGCGCGAGCCAAACGCGTTTGGTGCACGGCGCGCCGTGCCACCCGCGTACGCCGCCCTCGCTGCGCTGTACCTGCTGGCCGTAGGCTTGCTGATCGCGAGTCGGGTCCGCGAGTTCGGCGATGAGACTGACAACCTGCTCGGCGGACTGCTGCTGACTCGCGGGGCCAGGCTCTACGTCGACTTCTTCTCGTCGCACATGCCTTTGCCGTACTACGTCGCGGCACTCGGAGCGCTGCTTGGCGCCCAGAGTCTGGACCAGTTCAGGCTGTTCGCGAACGTGCTGCTCGTTCTTGCCACAAGCGCCATCGTGTGGAGCTTGCGGCACACACTCCCGCCACGCCTTCTGGCCGTGTGGGCCATCGCCACCGTCTTCGCCCACACGCTGCAGTTTGGCGAGATGCTCACGGCCAGCACCGTCGCCGGCTACGGCATTCTGCTGGTCGGCCTGCTGTTCTTCGGCCACCCGTCGCTCCACTTCGGGCTTCGCCAACAGGTGCTCCTGTCAGGGGCCGTGTTCGTGGCAGTGCAGTCCGAATTGATCGCGCTCTTTCCGCTGGCGCTGGCGGGCCTGGCCTACGTGGCGGTTCGCCTGAAGTCGGACGGACCGCGGGCGTTTCGAGAAGTTCTAGCGTTCGCCGCCCTGGTCGCGGCGCCGCACCTGGCGCTCCTACTCGGTCTCCTGCTCAGCGGCGAGCTAGCCGACTTCGTCTACTACGCCTACACGTACAACCAGCTCTACTACGCCCAGTTCGTGATGAACCCCAGCGTTGTCGGCATGTTGCACGACTGGGAAGCGCAGTACCGCACCTATCTCCTGCAAAGCCTGTCCGCGCCGTTCGGTGTTGAAGCCGCCCTGGTGTTGGCAAATTTCGGCGCAGCGCTGCTGGTCTGGCGCTCGCGCGGCCCGCTCTGGGCAATCGGCTTTTACCTGTTCATCGCGCTGGCTCACGTGCGCAACGAGGGTGGCTATTACCTGTGTTCGTACTTCAGCCTGGCGCTGTTGCTGAATTGGGCCTTGAGCGCCGTGCGGAGCCGGCGCACTCTGTTGCCAGCCCTGGCCGCCCTCCTCGTGGCAGCCTGGTTCGCGGTCGGCATCGGGCTGACCTACCAGCTTGGCCGACTCCCCGTGAGATACATCCCCGAGGTGGCCATCATCGAGGCCGTGACGACGCCTGACGAACGCATCTTCGTGCTGCCTTTCGACCCGTATGTCTATCTGGCCAGCCAGCGTATGCCGGCGAGCGTCTTCACGTATTACCTGCCCTGGCACGCGGTCGATCCACGCATCGTCGGCCAGCTCTTCGACGAGCTACGCCTCAATCGCCCGCCGCTCATCGTGTTCAGACGCGACGAGCTCGTCAACGGCCGCTGGTTGCCTCGCCAGTACGCCAGCGATCTCTATGACTTCTTGCTGCAGCAGGGCTATGCGCCACTCGATGCCCCCGTCGACGTGTTCGGTGAAATGCTGGTGCGTCGGGACCGTCTGGCGGCTGCTCGTCAGTTCGTCGAGGACGCGACTTCGAGCAGCTCACGGTAGAGCATCTCGGTATCGCCGACCATCTTCTCCAGGGAGAAATTCCGCCGCAGGCGCTCCCGTCCCGCTTCGCCCATGCGCTGCGCCACGTCTCGCTGATGCGCCAGCGCCGCGAGCGCATCCGCCAGTGCGACCGGATCGCCCGGCGGCACCAGCAAGCCGGTCTCGCCGTCCGCCACCACTTCCGGAATCGTTGCTACCCGTGACGCGACGATGGGTCGGCCGGCCGCCATCGCCTCGAGCAGCACCAGTCCAAAGCCTTCCCAGATAGACGGCATGGCGAACACGTCCATGGCGTGCATCAGCTCGGGGACGTCCCGCCGCGGACCGAGCACATGCACCCGTTCGGCCACGCCCAGCTCGATCGCCAGATCACGCAAGTAGTCTTCCAGGTCGCCTGCGCCGGCGATCATGGCATGTGCCTCCGGGACGCGTTCGAGCAGCAAAGGCATTGCCGCGATCAGGTGACGCTGTCCCTTTTGCGGCGCGAGGCGGCCAACGTTGCCGACCAGGAAGGTATCGGCCTCGATACCCAGCTCGCGTCGGATGCGTTGACCCTCTCGCTCGAGCACCCGCTCAACGGGCGGCTCGATGCCGTGGTAGACGCGTCTGACGCGAGCCGGGTGGCGTACGCCGCGAGCGACGGTGAACCGAGCGATGTGGTCAGAGATGGCGATGATCAGATCCTGTCGCGCCGAAACCAGGTAATGGACGATGCCGACGAACGGGTTGAGAAAGAAGCGGTCGTCATTGTGGCGCGTCGACACCAGAAGCGGCCGCCGTTCGCCCACACGCCGCACAGCCAGGCCAGCGTAGATGTCGGCACGAAACAGGTGCGAGTGCACGATGTCGAACCGACCGTCCCGCAACAACGTCACCAGGCGGCCGAGCGCGCGCGTGTCGAAGCGGCTCCCCGCGTGGAGCAGATGCACTGGTATGCCTGCCTCCCGAAAGACGGGCACGAGCTCGCCTTCGCCCACCAGCACGGCCACTTCGTTCTCGAATGCCTCGTGGTCAGCGTGCGTCAACAGCGCCAGCAAGTGATTCTCGGCGCCGCCGCGGTCGAGGGAGGTGATCAGCTGCAGGACGCGTATGGGCCGTACTGGAGCGCTGTCCTGGTCCTGCTCCGCCAGAGCCGCCTGCACGTGTGGCGCTATTCTACCGACGCGAATGCACCGCGCTTTACTCGCCTGGCTGCGCTGCCCCGTCTGCCGCGCAACGCTTGAACCAGATTCCGACGCCGAGCCACTCGAAGAGGCGACGCTCACGTGCGCTCAAAAGCACACGTTCCCGATTCGGCGCGGGATCCCGCGCTTTGTCGAAGAAGACGCGTACACCAGCAGCTTCAGTTACGAGTGGCAACGCTTTTCGAACACCCAGCTCGACAGCTTCACCGGCCGCACCGATACACGCGATCGCTTGCAGGCATCGTTGAACTTCCCGCTCGAAGAGCTCAAAGGCAAACTCGTGCTCGACGCCGGCTGCGGCATGGGCCGCTTTGCTGAGGTCGTCCACGAGTGTGGTGGGACCTACGTCGGGCTCGACTACAGCTTTGCCGTCGATGCCGCTCAGCACAACGTCGGTGACCTGCCGTACGTGCACCTCGTCCAGGGCAATATTTTCGAGCCGCCCTTTGCCGACGATGTCTTCGACCTCGTGTTCAGCCTGGGCGTTTTGCACCACACCCCCGATCCCAGGCGGGCGTTCGCCAGCCTACCGCGCGTGATCAAGCGCGGCGGGCGTCTGAGCATCACCGTGTACGACGCCGGCAACAAGGTCTACGTTGCCAATTCACGTTTCTGGCGAACGTTCACGACCCGTCTGCCACGCCGCACCCTGCACACCATCAGCTACGCCGCCGCGCCGCTGTACTACCTGTGGAAGCTGCCGCTGCTCGGTCGGTTTTTTCGGACGCTGGCGTTCATCAGCCTGGAGCGCGATTGGCGCTGGCGTGTGCTCGACACGTTCGACTGGTACTCGCCGCGTTACCAGTCGTGGCACACCCACTACGAGGTGTTCGGTTGGTTCAAAGAGAACGGTTTCCAGCAAGTCGAGGTGCTCGCTCCCAGTGTGTCGCAAATCGGCGTAAAGTCCCGCTGACCATGTGCGGAATCACTGGCGTTGCCGGCACGCTCCGAACCTCCCGCGGCACGTTGCAGGCGATGAACGACGTCATCGCCCATCGCGGACCTGACGGCGAAGGTTTTTTCTGGCCCGCGACAGGGGTCGTCGGCCTCGGCATGCGCCGCCTGGCGATCATCGACGTGGCGGGCGGCGACCAGCCCATCTTCAACGAGGATGGCACGGTATGCGTGGTCTACAACGGCGAGATTTACAACTTTCTGGATCTGCGAGCCGACCTCGAAGCGCGCGGCCACACGTTCGCCACCAATGCCGAC
>DASYKL010000555.1:0-1606 GCA_035995405.1 Chloroflexota bacterium | reverse complement strand
GCTCGGGCGACACCCTGGGCAAGCCGGTCAGCGGGGTATAGCTCGAGGTTGCTGCAGACCAGTCTGCGGCACGCCTGGCTCCCACGGGACGCCGAGAGTCCGCTGAGTCTCGCCACGCTGAGAAACCGCTCGCGTCAAGCTCATCAGTACTCGTGATTCCTGCGCACGCCGAGAGGCGGCTACCCGCCAGGTTGCGGCCTTATCCGCCCAACCCCGAACTGGTTGCCAACGGCCACCGCCTCGCCCGCCGCGAAGTCCACCTCCAGGAGATCCTCCGACGGACCCAGACTGCCCACGCGCTGATACGTCGCGGCGTCGATCACGTCGGTCAGGTCGCCGCTGCCTTTGCGACCGGCGACGTAGGCGAAACGCCCATCGATATTGAACGTCAGCCAGTGTGACGGATGCGATGTAGCCACGGGCGCCAGTTCCCTGGGTGGAGCGGCAGTCATGTCGAACACGTGGGCTAGTGCCGCGCCACCGTCATTCACCCACACCTGGTTTTCAGCCGGAGTCCAGGCGATACCGTGCCCACCGTAACCCGACGCAAAAGGAACCATTTCTGGGACTCCGCCCGCCGCGACGTCGGCCAACTGGAACCCGGCGTACCCATTCACCTGGTTGACGATTTTGGTTGCGGCGCCGTTGATGGCGAACGGAGCAAGTACACCACTGCAGCAATAGCCGCCCAGGACCTGCACCACCTGATTGGTGCTGGTGTCGGCGATGTACATGCTCGCCGTTTCCGACTTCGTTTCCATGAACACCCGCTGCCCATCAAGACTGACGATCGTGTCGTGGCTGCGCGGGGGCAGCGCGATCCTGGCTTTTTCCGCGCCGGTTTCAGCGTCGATGGCTAGCTCGTACGGAGACTCGGCATCGTTCTCCCAGGTCGGAAGATAGAGGATGCTGCCGTCGGGAGTCACGTTGCCACGATCCACTCCAGGGCTGTGGAGCACGCGGTCCCACAGGACCTGGCTCGACGGCAGGTCGAGCGCAACCACGTGGCCCTGGTTGTCGCGGTTGTACATCACATAGAGCCGCTGGGTTGGCACGGCGGCAGTGATGCCGCGCACGTCCGCGCAGCAGCCAAAAGCTCGAATGAGCTGCACCTCGGCGTGGCGATTGATGATGTCGTACACGTGGATTGTGCCGTCGTCTTGAGCGGCATACATCAACTGAGCGACGCCGGCCTGGGCCACAGCAAGCTGATCATGCTGGTCAAACTCGGTAAAGACCGCGATCGCCACGATCACAAGCGCGTAGCCGAGACGCAAAACCAGAGACTGCATCGCTGCCCCCCTGCCCCGTCGCCTACAGTATGCCACAAGGACCTGGCGTTGTCGGGTTCCCGACGCGGGGACATGGGCAGGCATACCAGAGGCTTGAGTATGGCCAATCGGTGCGCCCGGTTCAGATGGCCACGAGCAAATTCAGTGCGGCTGTCAGCGGCAACGCACTGGCGCGGGCCACACGAAGCGCCTGACAGCTACACCACGACGGCGATCGCGCATGAGTGGCCCCACGGAATCAGCACTGCCTGGTGTGTGAACTGCTTGCACGACGTTTCTACGTGAGGAACAGAACCACAGAAGCCGCGAGCAGC
>DASYKL010000554.1:0-2709 GCA_035995405.1 Chloroflexota bacterium | reverse complement strand
CTTCAAGCCGCAGCTCGTGACGACGATCTGGTTCGCGGCTTTCGCCTTTGGCGCGGTCGGGGTTGGCGTGCAGCTGCTGGTGTGGCTGCGGCTGCGCCCAGCATGATGAGCCAGCGAGTGGTGCGGTGGTATGTGCTGCTCGTCGGGGCGGGGCTGCTGCTCGAAGGTGGCGGACTCCTCGTGGCGGAACGATTGGGACTCTCACCCGGCAGTCTGGCGACCGACACGGGTCATAACCTGCTGCACGTCGCCTGGGGGCTCGCGCTGCTGTTGACCGTGGTGCTGCGTCAGACGGCCTGGGCGGCGCTCATTTTCGGAGGGTTCTACTTCACGCTGGGAGTACTCGGCGTGGTCCTGACGAATCCGTTCGGCTTACAGCTCGGGCCCGGCGAGAATGCGTTTCACTTCATCGTCGGACCACTCGCGCTCGGGCTCGGCTGGTGGGCGGTCAGGTCGAGCTCCGCCAACAGCGCCTCGACTTCGGCCGCGGGAGTAGGCGGCGGGGCTTCGGGGTTACCTGCCAGGTAGGCAGCGATTGCGCTGGCGGTCGGGTAGTCGAACGTCAGTGTGGCGGAGACCGGCATCTGCAGCCAGGCTTCGAGCTCGGCGGCGAGCTCAACAGCATCTATGGAGTCCAGGCCGTAGTAGCTGAACGGCAGGTGGCCGTCGACGGGTTCGGCATTCTCGCCAACGCGAGCCTGGAGTCGCTCGATCAGCCAGCGCTCGACGTCTTCAGCTGAGCGGGCGGTGGTCATCCAACCGGCTCCAACGTGCGGCTGAAGGCAGGTCGAGACAGCTCGGCCTGGCGTGGGTCCCAGATCCCCCAGCGGCGAAGCACCGCGACGGCGCTGCGATAAAAGATCAGCGCGGTACGCAGGCCATGGGTGTCGCGGCCGTGGAACATGCGCGCGGCCTGGAGGGGGACATCGCGCAGGTCTGGGCCGAGCGTGGAGTAGGACACAGCGACGCGTTCCCAGAAGGCCACGTCGTCGCGCGGCGAGCTGGGCGAGGGTGAGTTCGCGATGGACGGTAACTGGCTGGCGAAAACGTTGAGGCGACGAAGAAAATTGCGCGGCGCGTAAAGCTGGTTCAACAGCCACACCGTGCCTTTGAGCAGCTCCTGGCTGCTCATCTGACGCGGAATCACGTTGGTGTCGAGCGCGGCATCGGCCAACAAAATGGGCTTGAGCCGATTTTCGGCGGCCAGGCGGGCTTGCAGTGGCGTGCCGTCGAGGGCGTTGAGCATCGCCAGCAAGACCATCGGGATGCCAGCTTCCTGGAGAAATTCGAGCATCAAGGCGAACGTATCCAGGGTATCGGCGTCAAAGCCGGTGATCATGCCGGCCTGGACCATGATCCCGCGACTCTGGATGCGATGGACGTCGGCGACCAGGTCAGTCCGCAAGTTCTGGCGTTTTTTCACCTCGCGCAACGAGTCCGTGTTCGGTGTCTCGATACCGACAAAGGCCTGCTTCAGTCCGGCTTCGGCGCACAAGTCGAGCAGCGGTAGATCGCGGTCACGCGTCACGTCGATCGACAGCTGGGTGTACAGGACGACCGGTTCGGGATTGGCGCGATTCCACTCGCGCACCGCGCGCATGGTGTCGGCGGCGCGTTGGCGGTTAGCCGTGAAGTTGTCGTCCGATAGGAAAATCGAGCGGTAGCCGTGGGCGTACATCTGGTCGAGCTCCGCGATGACGCGGTCGGGAGATTTGTGGCGTTGTTTGCGACCCAGATAGACGATGACGTCGCAGAACTCGCACTCGAACGGGCAGCCGCGACTGGTCTGGACGACGCCGAGCTCGTATCCCCGCGGACGCAGGGTGTGGAGGTCGGGAATCGGTGATGTCTGGAGGTCGATCAGGTCGCTGGCGTGGTATTCGGTTTGCCAGTGGCCGCTGAGAAAATCTTCGAGGAAGGTCGGCCACGTAGCTTCGGCTTCACCGATGAACAGAATGTCGGCATGGGGGCGGACGACGTGGGGTGACAGGCTGGCGTAGGGCCCGCCGATCGCGACGAGTTGCCCGCGGCGACGGAATTCGTCGGCGATCTCACACATCCGCCGCATCTGGGTCAGGTAGCCGGTAATGCCGACGAGGTCCCATTCGCCATCGAAGGAGACGGGCTCGACGGCTTCATCGACGACGGTGATGTCGATCTGTGGTGGGCAGAGGGCGGCGAGCGTAGGCAGCGCAATGTTCATGATGTAGGCGGGGTGGCCGGTGATGTCGCGGACGTCGGGCCAGGAGTACAGGCTGAGACTGGGTAGCGGGTTGATCAGCAGGATGCGCTTGCGCTGTTGCTCGGTCTTCAGAGCCATGGTGCCTCCCAGGAGTGGACAGGCTGCAGGTGGTGCTGGGTCAGGGCGGTGCGGCAGGCGGCGCGCTGGAGTTTGCCGCTCACGGTGCGGGGGATCGCACCGCGTTTGACGATGTGGATGTGGGCGACTGGCAGGTGGTGGGTCTGGGCGATACGTTCGCGGATCCCCGCCGCGAGGGCTGCTGCATTGACGGATGAAATGTGGCGTTCGGCTTCGGCGACGATGACCAGGCGTTCGTAGCCGTGCATTTCGAGGGTGAGTGCAACGGCGGCTCGGGCACCTGGGGTGGCTGGTGCCGAGTCCTGCAGACAGGCTTCGATGTCTTCGGCGTGGATCTTCTGGCCGTTGAAGATCAGGACGTCTTTGGCTCGGCCGGTGATGATCAGCTC
>DASYKL010000553.1:0-6343 GCA_035995405.1 Chloroflexota bacterium | reverse complement strand
GCCCAACCTCGTCGGTTTTCTCGGCTACGTTGTCCTCGGCTACATCAGCGACAAGGTTAGTCGCCGCAACCTGGTAGCGGTCAGCTGGGTTATCGCCGGCGTGCTGTGGGCGATCATGATCCTCTGGGCACAGGATTTCGTCTCGATCATGCTGCTGTTCTCAGCGTCCGCCTTCTTCGAGGCAGGCTCGTACGCACCGATGTTCACGTATCTCGCAGAGTCATACCCGACGCGCATGCGCGGCAGTGGGGTCGCCTTCACCAACGCGATCGGTCAGATCGGCGGCATCATTGGCTCCGCCGGATTTGGCATCTTGCTCGCGTCGGGTCTGAGTGTCAATGACGCAGCCTGGATCCTGGGGCTCATCCCCATGCTCCTCGCGGCCGTGCTGATCTTTGGCGCGCGCAACGTCGCCCCACGCACAGCCCTGGAGGCTATCGCCATATGAGTCCAGCCTGGGAAGGACTGTTGTCCTCAGAGGAGCAGCAAGTCTTCCAAGCGTTTACGTGGAACAAACCGCTCGGCCAGCGCCCGGCGTTGCTGGTCATCGATGTCAACTATGCATTTGTCGGATTGAAGCCAGAAAAGATCGTCGACTCGGTGAAGGACTACTCCACCTCGTGCGGCGAGCGCGGTTGGGCCGGCGTTGCGAACATTAAGACATTGCTGGCCGACGCACGCGCGAACGGCATACCCGTCATCTACACAACCATCGTCAACGGCGGACGGCACGGCGCGAAGTGGGCCAGGCGAGCCCGCGACGAGGCCAGTCGCAAGATTCTCACCCCGGAAGAGCTCGAGCACCAACGCATCGGGAACACTATCGTTGCTGAAATTGCACCGTCGCCAGGTGAGATTGTCATCGAAAAGCGCGGCGCCAGTGGTTTCCTGGGAACACCACTGATGAGCTACCTCAACGAGCTCGACGTTGACACGTTGCTCATCACGGGAACGACGACCAGCGGCTGCGTGCGAGCAACCGCTGTCGACGCAGCATGCGAGAACTTCTATGTCGGCGTGGTGGAGGAGTGCTGTTTCGACCGCTTCGACATCAGTCATCGTGTCAGCCTCATGGACATACACGCCAAGTACGGCCAGGTGATGTCGCTGCGGGCGGCCCAGGAGTACGTCAAGACGGCACAGCCGGCGTTCCCGGAATCCGCTTTAGCCATCACCTGATGCTGACGACAAAACCGTTCGTCTTATTTGATTTGTTCGTTCAACCGACCGCAAAAGCAGACTGGATGAGTTGCTCAGCCGGTGTGGTCCGATGCAGGATGTGCGTCAGCTGCGCGGCCGCGAATTGGCTTCTGAGCTGGAAGAGCACAGTACGTCACGATGCGCTCAACGCGCACCATGTTGCGTGGGCGGCTCGACGATCGCGCGGCCGAGGACGGATCAGACAGAACTGAGACCTCACTTGGCGACCATCCGCGATCGCGTGCAGGCCCCCGGCGTTATCCTGCCGTGGGTGAGGGGTACGTTCGGGGCAACAACGCTGCTCGCGTTGTGGCTCATCGCGTCGCTGCCGACGGCCGAGGCGGCACAGCTGTTCACGGCGACAGCCTCGGCCGACCTGCGCGATCGTCTGAGCCGCTTCATCGGCACGGTTATGCTGCGCGAAGAGTCGGGCGGCGTGCATCTCACGGCCGACCTGCGCAACCTGCCGCCTGGTGCCCACGGATTCCACATCGACAACGTTGGGCAGTGCGTGTCGCCCAGTTTTCTCAGCGCCGGGTCCATCTTCAACCCAACTGGGAAACGCCACGGCTTGCGCAACCCGGCCGGGCCGCAGGTCGGCGACTTGCCCAGTTTGACCGTCGCCGCCAATGGCACCGCGACGCTTGACCTGGTCGTGCCTGGCGCGTCGCTCACGAGCGGACCAACCTCACTCTTTGGCGGTAGCGGTACGGCACTCGTCGTCTACGCCAACGACGACGACCAGGTGACAGAGCCAGAAGGCGGCGCCGGCGAACGCATGGCATGTGGCGTGATTCTGCCTACGGACGCGGCGGCAGTCTCCGCAACAGCCCAGGCGCGCAGTCCGGCGCTCGTCGCGGCGAACAGCACCGTAGCCGCCACGGTTGCAAAGGCGGCCCCAGCCTCGGCGGCGGCTTCGCAAGTGATCCCAGACAGCCGCGGCGGACCGACTTTCTCGCCCGCCCTGGTCGGCATTTTCGGCCTCGTACTACTAGGTGCGGGTTATCTGATGAGACGACGCGCCTACCGTCGCGACCGTTGACACACGGCGACGAGCGGACCTTTACTGGAGTGGCTGCCACAGCAGCAAGCGAAGGGGACGGGATGAAAAATCACATGCGTGCGGCATTGACGACGGGATTGGCTGCTGCTTTGTTGATCGTGCCGGCAATCGGCTCGGCGCAAGGCACTGGACCCGACTACCGGTTGCCGGCCAGCAAGGATTGGGCACTCGTTGGCGGTGACCTGGGCAACTCTCGTTATTCGACGCTGTCGCAGATCAACACCAGCAACGTGAAAGACCTCAAGGGCGCGTGGATGGGCCGCCTGAACGGTTCTGGTGCGGCGGACAAGTTCTCGCAACAAGCGACGCCGGTCATGAAAGACGGCGTCATGTACATCACGACGGGTCAGAATGACATTTTTGCCCTTGATCCCAAGACTGGCGAATCGAAGTGGCAGTATTCGGCTGATCTCGCACCCACCGGCCCTGGGCGTCTGATCTGGGCCAATCGTGGGGTTGCGCTCGGCGACGGCATGGTGTTCAGCGGTCAGGTAGACGGCAACTTCGTGGCGGTCGATCAGAAGACCGGCAAGTTGGTCTGGAGCACCGAGGTGGGCCAGGCTGAAGCGAATCATTACGGCATCACCATGGCCCCCGTCTACTACGATGGTCTGGTATTCACTGGCCTGGGCGGCAGTGATAGCGGGTTGCGTGGCCGCATTGTGGCGCTGGACTCGAAAACGGGCAAAGAGGTCTGGCGCTTCTACACCGTGCCTGGTCCGGGCGAATACGGCAACGACACCTGGGCGGGTGACTCATGGAAAAACGGTGGCGGCTCCATCTGGAACGTGCCAGTCATTGATCCCGACCTGGGCATGATCTATTTCCAGGTCGGCAACGCCTGGCCCGACTACGACGGCTCGGGCCGTGCCGGGGACAACCTGTTCACCGCCTCGCTCATGGCTCTGGACTACAAGACGGGGCAGTACAGGTGGCATTTCCAGGAAACCCACCATGACATCTGGGATTATGACGCGTCGAATGCACCCATCCTATTGAACACCATGAAGGATGGACAGCCGCGCAAGGTCCTGGCCGAAGCCAACAAGACGGGTTGGGTGTATCTCCTGGACCGGACCAACGGCGAGCCATTGGTCGGCGTGGAGGAGCGGCCCGTGCCGCAGGAGCCGCGCCACAACACGTCGGCGACACAGCCCTACCCGGTGGGTGACTCATTCGTCCCGCAGTGTCCCGTTGATCCGCTACCTGGCTACCTAACGGGCTGCGTGTTCGCGCCCTACTGGGATGTGCCGGTCCTGCAAGCACCTGGCGTCCTCGGTGGCAGTGACTACGCGCCCATCTCCTACAGCCCACAGACCGACCTGATCTATGTGCCCGGCAGCATCATGAACTACGCCTACACCATGAAGACGGAGACGCAGGATCCCGTCACGGGCAAGCGCGTGAACGTCAGCGGTGCGGGGGCGTATTTGCCGCTCGGCACAAAATTCTCAGGCAATATCACGGCCTTGAGCCCACAGACCAACACCATTGTCTGGCAGAAGCCAATGCCGTATCGCATGGGCACCAGTACGGGCGTGCTCACAACCGCGGGTGGGTTGTTGTTCGTCGGCCAGGCAGACGGCAATGTCATCGCGTTTGATGCCAAGACTGGCGACGAGTTGTGGCGCTTCCAGACAGGCTTTGGCGCTGAAGCCACGCCGATGAGTTACGAGGTCGATGGCGTGCAGTACATCGCCATCGCCACGGGCGGTAATCGCACAAACAACTCGCAGCGATCGGACGTCGTCTGGTCGTTTGCGCTCAATGGCAAACTCGGCCCGCTACCCGCCCCTGCCAAAACAGGCTTGAAAGAGCAGCAGTTCCAAAACTTGGCAGCCGTCAAAGGCCAGAGCACAGTCACGATTGGACGAGTCTGGAGCGCCGCGGACAACCGTCTGGACCAGGTCTCGGAGTACAGCTATGGACCCGACAACATGTTGGTTCCGGTTGGCTCCACGGTGACTTTCACCAATCAGGGTGAAGTCGCACACACCGTGACGGACCAGAAAGGCAACTTCGACACCGACCTCATTGCACCTGGCGCTTCGACCACCGTGACCTTCAATTCACCCGGCACGTACATCTACTTCTGCATTCCGCACCCGTGGATGATCGCTCAGGTCGTAGTGGAGTAGCCGTCGTCGGGCGCCAGCATTCCCAACTTCGCGCCTACTTGCGGTCCGTACAGACACAGTTGTGGTGGCGGGAAGCCATTGTGCTTCTCGCTGCCAGCGCGACCGCGAGTTGCATCGTGGGGGCGGCCACCGTCCTGCTAGACGTCTCCTGGGGCGGCGACCGATCCATCGAACAGCACGCCGTACGCAACGCGTTGCTGGTCATGGTGGGCGGGCTGGCGCTCGCCCTCCTCAGGCGTCCTTCCCTGGCCCGGGCCGCACGCGCCGCGGATCATTTCGGCGGCCTCGACAACCGCATGGCGACAGCGCTCGAGATTCTCGACGGTCGCCTGCACGGCGAGTTGGCCCCGCTGCAACTAGCGGAAACCTGGCGGGCGTGTCAGACAACGGCGCCACGGCGGATGCTGCCGTTTCTCAGCCCGCGACTGCGTACAACTATCAGCGCAGGGCTCCTGGCGGCGACAGTAGCCATCGTCGTGGCCGCGCGTGCTGACGATCTGCGCGGGCTGGTCGGCCGCATTACGCCACAGCAGCCGGCGCAACCTGGCGCAACAACTGCCCTGTCAATCGATCCACTCGCGAGTGGTGTCAACGCGACGTCCGTCTCGGCCGAGGCAGCGGCGCGTGACGCAACCTCTGCCGTAACCAGCGCTCGACTTCGCGATCTGCAGACTCAGGACACCCGCTCTCGTGCAGTGACTGGCGCGTTGGGCAAACTCGCGGATGCCCTGAAGGGCACTGCTGCCGCACAAGACATTGGTACAAGTCTGGAGCGGCAGGACTACGCCACGGCAGGCAACCAGCTCAAAGACCTGGGACGGGAAAGCGATCAGCTGTCAACTCGAGCCAAACAAGAGCTGGCTCGTGCGCTCTTGCAAGCGGCCACTAACTCGGCGAACCTCGATCCAGCGCTGGCCCAGGCCGAACAGGAGGCGGTACGTGGTCTGGGCCGCGGGGATTACGACGCCGCACGCAAAGCGTTGGACAACCTGGCCCAGATCGTGGCGACCCAGCCGCAATCCATCATCCCGCCAGCGGATATAGCCAGACTGCAACAACAAGCGCAGAGCCAGGATCCGTCGGCCGCCAGCAACAGCGGTGGGTGCGGTGGAGGTGACGCCTATTATGCTGGACCAGCGGACTGCACGACCGGCGCCCTGTACTCCACGGGCGCCATGCGTACGGTCACCCAGAGCGCTGATATTCCGAGCCCGGCGGCGGGCAGCGGCGAGATCGGCCGCGGCAGCGGCTATGCCAGTGGTGGAGGCAACGCGAGCCCTCTTGGCGATACCGTCACGCGTCTGGATGCCAGCGGTGACAACGTGGTCCAGGTCGATCTCACACTGAACGGAGCACAAGGACGCGGTGGTACACCGGATCCGGCAGCGTCGACAACCGTCATCAGTCAGGGTGACCAGAAAGATGTCGTACTGAATGGCGCGCCACAGCCGAGCCAACCGATTACCGACATAGCGGAGTCGACCTCCGTTCCGCCAGCTCAGGCGCAGACTGTTCGCAGCTTTTTTCAGCCCGCGCGGACCGTGCGTTGATGGCATCGATTATCGAGCTGAAGTCGGAACGGGCGGTGGAGCTGCACGCGACGGCCATCGCCATCGAGCAAGAGGTCGCCCGGGTCATCGTCGGCTATCCGGACGTTCTGCGCGGCGTCCTCGTCGCATTACTGGCCGGTGGCCACGCCTTGCTGGAAGGCGCCCCTGGACTCGGCAAGACGCTACTGGTTCGGACGCTCAGCCACGTACTCCAGCTGCAGTACAGTCGAATCCAGTTCACACCTGACTTGATGCCCGCCGACATCATTGGCACCAACGTCCTGGTCGATTCGGAAACTGGTGGGCGCCGCTTCGTCTTTCAACACGGCCCGGTCTTTGGAAACCTGGTGCTCGCCGACGAAATCAATCGTGCCAGTCCCAAGACCCAATCC
>DASYKL010000552.1:0-7150 GCA_035995405.1 Chloroflexota bacterium | reverse complement strand
CAGGAGCAGGACTTCGACCTGATCCACCTGCACGAGCCCATGATGCCGGCGTTGCCCCTCACCGTCCTGCGTCACTCGAGCGCCGTCAACATCGGCACGTTTCACGCCTATCGCAACACGCCGCTGACGTACTTCTACAGCAAGCCTATTCTGCGGCCGTTCTTCCGCAAGCTGCACGGCCACATCACGGTTTCGAGTGCGGCGCGCGAGTTCGTGGGCGAGTACTTTCCGGCTGACTACCGGGTGATCCCCAACGGCATCGATTTCCCCCGCTTCTTCCACCGCTACGAGCCACTAGCCCAGTTGAGCGATAGCCGCCCGACGGTGCTCTTTGTTGGGCGCCTCGAAAAACGCAAGGGCCTGAAGTTCTTGCTGCGTGCGTGGCCTCTGGTCCTGGAACGCCAGCCGGACGCACGACTCGTGGTTGTCGGCCGTGGCAGGCCATTGGAGGGCTATCGGCGTTTTGCACGCCGCCAGGGCTGGACACCTGAAGACGTCGTCTTTGCTGGCTACGTGCCGACCGAAGACCTGCCCCGCTACTACCAGTCGAGCGACGTTTTTTGCGCGCCGAATACAGGTCAAGAAAGTTTTGGGATCGTGTTGCTCGAGGCAATGGCGGCGGGCACGCCGATCGTCGCATCCGACATCCCTGGCTACCGCGACGTCGTCTCCAACGGCGTCGAAGGTCTCCTCGTAGAGCGGGAGAACCCTGGCGCGATCGCCGATGCGCTGTGCCGCTTGCTGGCCAACCCCGAGCTTCGCGCCAGCATGCGTCGCGCCGGACAGACCAAAGCACAGCGCTATGACTGGCCACGCGTTGCCTCTCAGGTCCTCGAGTACTACGAAGAAGTCCTGGAGCGACAGGTTGCCGAGCCAGTGCCGCAGCGCATTCGGTTCGCCCGCGTCCGACGCGTGGCCGGCATGCTCATGCGGGTTTAGGTGAAGGTGAAGGAGCTCAAGCGCCGTTCGCGGCTGTTTGCCGTCGCACCCGCACTGTTTCTCGGTCGCCTCGGCCTGTCGCCCAATGCCCTGACGATCATCGGCTCACTGCTCACCGCTTCTGTTGGTGTACTGGTAGCGCAGGGCTGGTTCCTGGCCGCCGGCATCTGCCTGTGGCTGTTCAGCGCGACAGACACGCTCGACGGTGCGCTCGCCCGTGCCACTGATCGCGTCACGGTGTTCGGGGCGTTGCTTGACTCGGTCTGCGATCGCTACGCCGAAGCGGCGGTCTTTTTCGGTCTGGTCTGGTACTACCAGTCCGCCGCGAACCCGCTGGGCGTAGCGCTGTCGTACGTCGCGCTAGTCGGCTCACTGATGGTCAGCTACGCGCGTGCGAGAGCCGAAGGCGTCGGCCTCCAGGCCGCCGAAGTAGGCTGGCTGCAGCGTCCCGAACGCATCATCCTGCTGGGCATCGGCTTTCTCCTGACACCCGTCTATCCTCCAACCCTGCTCGTCGTCCTGGCCGCCCTGAGCGTTCTGACGACAATCACGGTTCTCCAAAGAGTCCTCCACGTAGCCCGCGCCGCAAGCTACAATCAGCCACCAACGACTCCGTAGCTCAACGGACAGAGCGCTGCCCTCCGGAGGCAGAGGTTGTGAGTTCGAATCTCACCGGGGTCACCGCAATCCTTTTGGTTGTTGCGCCGTCGTCTACTGGCTGGCGAGCGCGTTATGCTCGATAACCACAACGCCTGCCCACTTCCGCCGCCGCTTACTGCGCCCATAGTTCAGTGCAGCGTGCGTCTCGGTCAACGCGTGGCAGTTCGGACACAGTAGGCGCAAGTTCCCGCGCCGATTGTTGGAACAATCTCCGTCCACATGGTCCCACTCGAGCGGCACCTTGCCCGTGTTGGCATTGACGCGCGCCCAGCCACACGCCGAGCACCGTTCCCCGAACGTCTCGAACCACCATCGCTTGATCCATCGCGGCACCCGCCCCAGCGCAGATGCATCGCTCGGATTCAGTTGGCCGTCGAGCCATCGCTGCAGCCGCTGCTCCGAACGCACTTGCTCGTAGCACGCCATCGAGCAATAGCGCCGATTCTGCAGCCGAATCGGCTTCTCACAAATTGCGCACGGCCGCACAGGCGGTACCCGCCTCGGCTGCATGCCATGCGCTAACCGATACCGTCGTTGATACCGATTCCGTTCTTCAAGCGACTTCCACGCCATCACACGTCCTCAATCTCCTGTGGTATCAGAGGCAGGGCGGAGCCCCCGATCAATAGCGCTGGCGTGAAACCCTTTACTTTCTCAGCCCGATGAACCGGGTTCGCTCTCAGGTCCGGCGATCTGCCTCGGTCACAAGTTCCTCATTCACGTACACCCGCCCAGCGGCGCTCATGCTGGGAGTAGAGCGCTGCATGGGGCGGGCGCGCGCAATTCGTTCCAGCACTTCCACAAAGACGTCGATCTGCGCGCGGTCGAATTCTTCTTTTTGCGCCTCGATGCAGTCGATCAGACCATCTTCCTGGACTACCGTGACGTTCTTGACGTCCCCTCGTACGTCGACCTTGGCAAACGGGACAACCATGACGGCCTTGACCCAGCGAACACCGCTGCCAGTTTCCGCGGCCAAGCGATCCTTCAACTCCCACGCTTGTTTGCGGATCAGCTCTGGTTCGTGGAAATTGCGCCCGTTCTGCAGCAGGGTATCGCCCTGGCGCGTGAAGTGGCCTCGCAAGAACTTGGTTTGGACGTAAAAAATGCCGCGCGGACCGACGAGTATGTGATCGTAGTCTTGCCTCTCAAACAGCCGTACGTTGTGGAAGACGTGCCAGTCTCTGCCGAGAGCGTCCAACGTCCAGCTGACCAATCGTTCGCCCTCTCGACCACGCACCCAGCTGAAGCGTTCGTTGCTGTGTGCATCCAGTCCACGCTCCAACAAATGCGCCGTCGTCGTCAGCAGGAGCACGCTGATCAGGACGCCAGCCGTAACCAGCGGTACATCCCATTTCGCAAGCCAGAAGCCGAACAAGGCGCCCGAGATCCAGATACCGAGCATGACTGGCCCGAATGCCTTAAGTAACTCGTGTCTCGCTTGCATCCTGGGTATGGAGCCAGGCTCACCGTGTTGCGTTGCCACATCCGAGAATCGGCAGCTTTGCGGACTCAAACAGCAACACATTCATGTGACAGATTGGTGTCGGTGGGTCCACGGGCGGTCGTGGTGGCTGAGTTGGGCGTACATTTGGTTTCGTCAAGATGGCCGCGGGTACGGCGATGGACGTCAGATCCGACGCACTCCTGGCTGGCGCTGTGTTTGGGCCGGCTGAACGGTTGTATGTCGAAAAATTGCTGCAGTGCCTCCGCGTCGGTCTACTCGTCGTGCTGCCTGCGTTGGTCTTTTCGGGGCCGCAGGCGGTCTCTGTCGCGATCTGGCTCGTGCTGGCTGTGGCGGCCTCGTTCGTCTCCGTTGAGCTCCTCACGCGTTATCGCGCGGGCTTGTTCTTGCGCCTGCAGCTGGCGGCCCGCGTGGTCGACTGTGGGCTCATCTCTGTCGTTCTGACGCAATACGACGCGTTGCTGCACAACGCCTACTACGACGCCCTGTATGTGTTGTGCGTCGCGGCCGCGGCGGCCACCCATGGCCGGTGGGGTGGTCTGGCAATCGCTGTCCTCGCTGGTGTGGCGGTCCTCGCCGGCCGGCTACAGCTCATGGCCACAGGCGCAGTCGCCTACGACCCGCGCCACTTCGTCGATGCCGCCGTGTTCACGTTGTTGTTCACCGCGACGGCATTGGGTGTCGATCGGCTGATGAAGCATTCGGCCGAGGCCGGCATGCGAAGCGAGTGGGACCGCTATGCCGAGCTGAGCGCCCACACCGAAGATCTCGAACGCCTCATGCGCGAAAGCCTGGTGGCCATCCACCATCGCAATCTGCAGCTGAGCGGCTTAGCTCACGACCTGCGTCATCCGCTCACCGTCATCCGCATCCGCGCGCGGCTGCTGCGCCGCACCGTTGCCACGCGCTACCTCGAAAGCGTTGAGCATATCGAACGCTCGGCAGTGCGCATGACCAACGGCATTGACGAGCTGCTCGATACTGCGTTGGCGCAGAGCGGCCAGCAACCCCCGCTCGCGCTGGTGCCTACCGACCTGGTGCAGCTCGTACGTGACGCCATTGACGACTACCAGAACGCGTTACCGCACCGTCTGGTCCTCGACGCCCGCGCCTCGTCGATCGGCGGCCAATTTGACGCGCCACGGCTCGAGCGGGCGCTCGACAACCTCGTCGCCAACGCCATCAAGTACAGCCCGGCGGGCGGTTCGATTCGGCTGGAAGTCTCAGCCGGCGCCGATTGGGCCAAGGTCGTCATCTGCGACCAGGGGGTCGGCATCCCAGCGACCGACTTGCCCCACGTGTTTGAGCCATTTCGACGCGGCGGCAACGTTGTCGGCCGCATGAAGGGCTTCGGTATCGGACTGGCGAACGCCAGAAGCATCGTCGAACAACACGGTGGCGCCCTGTCTGTCGAAAGCGCACCGGGCGAGGGCAGTACGTTCATCGTTCGCCTGCCGCTGCAGCCGTCGCCGATCTAAACCAGCGGCAGCGGCAGCAGAACCAATCGTTAGACTCATATGTCTATGCCATTTCGTCTGGTTCTCCCGGTGCGCACGTTGCTCGCCGCGGCGGTACTCCTGGCCGCTATTCCGCCGGTGACGGTGTCGGCGGCACCGCCGCCGTGTCCACTCGCAGCTGACACGCTCGTCGCTCAGTCCGTGGGTGGGTCGGTGTACGGCGGCATCATGACCGACTTCCTCACCGACAACCCGTTGGATACTGGTCCAGGCAAGACGGTGTGCTGGTGGGACACTGATACTGAGCTGACGGTTACGTTGTCCCGCGAGACCAACGCGTTCGGCCCCGGTGGCAGTACCACGCCGACCGAGTATGCGATGACGGTGTTCCGCATCCCGGACGAAGCCCGCGCCGAAGTCGATCTGCTGCGTCAGAACGGAATATCGGACATCCAGATTCCGACCTTCCAGCTCACGAATGCGAGTGGCCTCGGTGATTCGGCCGTGTGGGTCTATCAGAATGACCCGAGTCTGAACATCCCCAGCGCCGGGTACGTGGTCAAGCGCGGGGCCGATGCCTTTCTCTTCGGGGTTATCGGCTTGACAGAAGCCGAGGCGCGGCCGAAAGCGTCCGCGTTCGCCCAGGCAGTGCTGTCAAGCCAGACGCCGTAATCCCAAAAGAAGAATAGGCATGAAAAAGGCGCCGCCCCCAGGATGGGAGCGGCGCCTTGCGCGTCTCGGACGAGACGGCGGAACCGTGCTTAGACGGAGCCGCCGACCTTGCTGAGCAGAGTGCTCACCGCTGGGCCGAAAACGATCAAGCCAGCGATGGCGACAACGGCCACGAGGGCGATGATCAAACCGTACTCAACGAGACCCTGAGCGCGCTCTTTGCTTGAAAGGAAAATGTTCTGCATTGAAGTGATCCTGCCTTTTGATCGGTCTACAAAAAGCATCGACGCGTCGCAGGGTCGAATTCATAGCCCAATAGTCCTGCTCTGACGATCTGATCGGCCAGTTTGACGGGGACTCGGGATTGGGGACATTAATCGAGGAGGATTGGGGCAGCGCCTGGGGCGGCTTTCTTGGTCTTCATGAACAGTGCCGGCGGGATCGCCAGTAGCGTAACGACAGCTGTTACACGGAAGACGTCGTCGAAGCCCATCACCGCGGCCGATAGGGCGAGCTGCTTGCCCGCCACCATCATGGCTAGCGCCTGGGCCTGGACCAGGCTCAGACCCTGACTCAGCGCCCATTGCTGGGTCGTGGCGAGCATCTGCTGCAGCGGAATGCTCTCCGGCGTGAGCGTTTGGGACAGGATCGCCGTGTGGAACGTCTGGCGCTGCTGCAGGATCGTCACCACAATCGCGGTGCCGAACGCGCCGAATACCTGCCGCATGACGTTGCTCATGGCTGAGGCGCGGCTCATCTGCGGCAGCGGGACCGCATTCAAGCCTGCCGTCATCGACGGCATCATCACCAGGCCCATCGCCGCGCCGCGCGCTGCCAGCCACAGCTTGATCGTGGTATCGCTCGTGCTCAGATCGAGCGCACTCATCTGCCACGTCGTCAACGCCAGCAACGGCAGACCGATGACGATAATCACCCGCGCCCCAACTTTGTCTACCAGGCGTCCGACAATCGGCATCGCGATGGTCATCGGCAGCACCTGGGTCATCAGGATCAGACCTGACTCGGCAGCGCCGAGGCCCCGCAAGTTCTGCAGGAAGAGCGGCAGCACGAGCATGCCGCCGAACATGCCAACCGTCAACACAAAACTGACGAGTGCCGAGAACGTGAAGATCGGGATCTTGAACAGCCGCAAATCGAGCAGCGGATGAGCGTCCGTCAATTCCACGTACACCCAGGCAATGAGGGCGACTGTACCGATTGCGAAGCGGATCAGGACGGGCGGACTGCTCCAGCCGTCCGTAGCGGCGTCGGATAACCCGAGCAACATGGCGCTGAAGCCCACGGCGGACAGGACGAACCCGCGGAAGTCGAAAACGAGCCCCGGCACGTGGGCAGATTCACGCAGCAGTGTCCAGCCCAGGAAGAGGCCGATCATGCCGATCGGTACGTTCAGCGTGAAGATCACGCGCCAATCGATGTACTCGACCAGGTAGCCGCCCAGCGTCGGCCCGAGCACGGGCGCCAGCATCAACGGCAAGCCGAAAAAGCCCATGATGGTGTTGCGTCGTTGTGGTGGCACGACCTGGAAGAGCATAGTCATGCCGAGCGGGCTCATCATGCCGCCGCCCAGCCCCTGGATCACGCGGAAGGCGACCAGACTGCTGTTGTTCCAGGCCAGACCGCACAGCAGCGAGCCGCCCGTGAACAGGGCCATCGTGATCAAGTACAGGCGTTTGGTGCCAAACGTATCTGACAGGTAGCCAGTGGCTGGCATGATCACGGCGAGCGCCAGCATGTAACTGGTGATCACCAGCTGCGTCTCGTGGACGCCGACCCCAAAGACAGTGGTGATTTTGGGCAGAGCGATGTTGACGACGGTCTGGTCGAGCATGACCATGAACGTGCCGACTACGGCGCACAGCAGCACTTGCCACTGGTAATCGAGGCCGGCGAGAAAGGCGCCAGCGCGTGGCCGTGGCAGCGCCGGTACGGCGAC
>DASYKL010000551.1:0-18309 GCA_035995405.1 Chloroflexota bacterium | reverse complement strand
CGCCGTCGCCCGGCACGGGCGGCCTCAGCCAGGTGATCGGCGAAAAGCTCCGTCAGAGGCGGCGCTTGACCGAGCATGAAGTCGGCTTTGTGCAGCAGCACGCGACTGGCCCGTTCAAGATGACCATGCCGGCGGCGACCTACGTCGTCACGCGCGGCTACAAGCCAGGTGTCACCGACAAGGTCTATGGCAGCCGCAACGAGCTGCTGCAGGACGCCGCGGGCATCATCAACAACGAGCTGAAGGCGCTGGCGGCCGAGGGGGTGCCATATCTGCAGCTCGACAATCCGCACTACCCGGACTACATCTCGGAAGATCGCCGTGACCAGTGGCGCGGGCTGGGCGTCGATCCCGACCAGGCTCTTAAAGACGATATCGCCGCCGACAACGAGTCGCTGCAGGGGCTCGACCGTTCGAAAGTCACGATCGGCATGCACCTGTGCCGAGGCAATGGGCCGCTGGGGCGCTGGCACACCGCCGGCGGCTACGAGCGCATCGCGGAGCAGGTGTTTGGTGGCATCGACGTCGATCGCTTCCTGCTCGAGTACGACAGCGAGCGGGCCGGCGGGTTCGAGCCCCTACGCTTCGTGCCGCAGGGCAAGATGGTAGTCCTGGGGTTGATCACGACCAAGTCTGGCCAGCTGGAATCATCTGAGCTCTTGCGGCGACGGATCGACGAGGCCTCGATTTACGTGCCACTCGAAAACCTGGCGCTGAGTCCGCAGTGTGGTTTCGCGTCGACACTGGTGGGCAACCCGCTGAGCTGGGACGAGCAGCGTCGCAAGCTCGAGCTGGTCGTCGAGACGGCGCGCAAAGTCTGGGGCTGAGCGCGTCCGGCAGGGAATAGGCCCGTAGGGCGGCTTGTTCAAGAAACCTGAAAAGTGAAGAGGACAAGATGGTCGTAGCAGCACAGCCAACACAGCAAGTGGGCGAAGAGGACCTCCGCAAAGGTCAGCACCGGGTCCACGTGGAAGTATCGCCGCGACGGGTGCGGGTCAAGTTCAACGGCGAGATCATCGCGGACAGCAAACGCGCGGTCTTGCTGCGCGAAAGCAATCTCCTGCCCGTCTATTACTTCCCGCCCGAGGACGTGCGACAGGATGTCCTGACACCAACGGACCTGCACACTCGCTGCCCGTACAAGGGCGAGGCGTCGTACTGGACCGTGACCGTCGGCGATAAGCGTGCCGAAAACGCGATGTGGGGCTACGTTGACCCGCTACCCGGTCGCGAGGACATCGCCGGCTACCGCGCCTTCTACTGGGCCAAGATGGACGCCTGGTACGAAGAAGACGAAGAAATCTTCAAGCATCCGCGCGATCCATACCACCGCGTCGACGTCGTCCAGAGCTCGCGCCATGTCAAGGTCGAGATGAACGGTCAGGTCGTTGCGGACAGCACGCGACCGCGGCTGCTCTTCGAGACGGGGCTGCCGACGCGCTACTACTTGCCCCAGGAGGACGTGCGAATGGACTTGCTGGAGCCGACGGACACGTCGTCGGTGTGTCCATACAAGGGCACCGCGTCGTACTGGAAATTGAGGGGCGACACGTCGGGTCGCGACGTGGCGTGGGCTTACCTCGACCCGATCTCCGAGATCCCGAAGATCCGTGGCTTGATCTCATTCTTCAACGAGCGGGTCGATGGCCTGTTCGTCGACGACGAGAAGCAGGACAAACCCAAGACCGCCTGGTCATAGCGCCGCTACAACCGCCTGGTCGAGGTGGCGCTGGTGACGGCATGAAGGCACTGGTGGTGGTGCCGGACGCGGTTGAACTCCAAGAAGTTGGGGATCCAAGCGCGAAATCCGGTGAAGTCGTGGTCAGCGTCCATTCGTGCGGCATCTGCGGCTCCGACGTGCACAGCGTGGAGTTCGGGACGCGCAAGCTGGGCCAGATTCTCGGACACGAATTTGCGGGTACCGTCGTCGAGATCGGACCGGATGTCACCGGCTGGCGCGTGGGCGACGCGGTGGCTGTCAATCCGCATGGCCATTGCGGTCACTGCGACTGGTGCAAGCGCGATGTCAGTGTCCGCTGCCCGAACGCGCCGCATCTGGGGCTCAGTGAGCCAGGCGGCTATGCCGAGTATGTGGCGGTGCCGGCCGTGCAAGTGGCGGCGCTCCCGCCGGGGACGACGCTCGAGCAAGGTGCGCATGTGGAGCCGTTGGCGGTGGCGGTGCGGGCCATTCGGGAGGCGCAGCTGAGCGGTGGCGAGGACGTGCTGGTGTTTGGCGCAGGACCAATCGGCTTGCGGGTCATCATGGCCGCGCGAGCGCTGGGAGCGGGACGGGTGATCGCGCTCGAGATTTCACCGGCGCGGGCCGCGGCAGCCGGCGCGGTCGGGGCAGACGAGGTCCTCGACACGCGCGAGGTGGACCTGGCTGCGTTCGCCGAAGAGCGGGGGCTGCGATTCGCAGTCGCACTGGAATGCGCCGGCGTGCCGCCGGCGCTCGACGCCTGCGCCGAAGCAGTTGCTGGTGGCGGCACGATCGTCCAGGTGGCGATGGGGCGAATACCAAGTCCGCTGCTGACGGCGCGGTTTGTCAGTAAGAACTTGAAGCTGGTCAGCTCGACCGTGTTCGGTCCGGGCGACTTCGTCCAGGCGCTGGCGCTGATCACGACCGGCGTCCTGAATATGGACCCACTGGTCAGCGAGCGGATTCCGTTGGCCGCCGCGCCGGAAGCATTCCAGCGCCTACGCAATCCGCAAGACTCGGTGGGCATTCTGGTCCAGCCAGGCCGATGAAGCACGCGTTTCCCGATCCGTTGCGATCGAGACCCCACGAGCAACTCGAATGGCTCTAGATCAGCGAGCGACTCTGGCAGCCGTCGACCGGGATGCTGGCACCGGTGACGAGGCTGGCGCGGTCTGAACACAGGAACGCCACCACGTCGCCGACTTCGTCGGCGCGTCCGAAGCGGCCGAGCGGCATGTCCTGGGCGATGAAACGGGCCATCGCTTCTGGCTCAGTTTCGAGACGTCTGGCCCATGAGCCGCCGGGGAACGCGATCGACCCAGGTGCGACAGACAACACGCGGACATTGTCTGGCGCCAGCTCTTTCGCCAGCGCTTTGGCCAGGCTGATCTGGGCTGACTTGACCACCTGGTAACTCGGTGGGCCGCCTGCTTCACGGCCATAGATCGAGGCGATCATGATGATGACGCCGGAGCGTCGCTGGCGCATGCCGGGAGCAACCAGGCGGCTCAGACGCAGCGACGGCCAGAACATCCAGTCGATCGCGGCGCCCCACTCGGGATCGGGCGAATCGAGGCGAGCGCGCGTGCCGCCGCCCGCGTTGTTCACCAGAATGTCCACCTGACCGAACGCCGCCAGGGCGCGGTCGACCAGGCGTTGACAGCCCTCTTCGGTAGTGACATCGGCGGCGACGGGCTCGACGGTGCCGCCGCTGGTGCGAATTTCTTCGGCAGTTGTCCGCAAGCTGTCTTCGGTGCGGCCGTTGATAATGACGCGCGCACCTTCAAGCGCCAATGCCGTTGCCGTGGCCTTGCCCAGCCCTCGGCTCGAGCCTGTCACAATAGCTACGCGACCCCGCAAACCAAGATCCATTCAGACAGCTTATGAAAGTGCTCACACGAAGGCTTTCGCCGCGAGGGCATGAGTCTGTTCGAAGGTCTGGACTGACGTGACGTTCAGCCGGCCTGGTTCAGCGCAAGAACACTCGCGGATGAGCCGCCGCCTCGAGTCGCGCGTTATCCCGGCGTTCGAAGGGGCAGACGCCATCGTCTACACGCTGGTGGCGCTGGTGTTCCTGGCGGCCGCATTCGCGATGCTCGGGTACTCGGTCGTGATCTTTCCGCAGGCCGTGACCGACACCGGTTTCCCGTTAGCGATCATCGCGCTAATCAACGACCTGCTGTTGGTGCTGATCATCATGGAGGTCCTACGGACCGTCATGTCGTATCTGGCCGAGCGCGGCGGGTCGCTCCGCCCGTTTCTGTTGATCGCGGCGATCAGCGCCACGCGGCGCATTCTGGCCATCGGCGCGCAAATGAGCATTGCCGGCGAAACACTCACGGGAGAGAAGTTTCAGCAAGCGATGACGGATCTGGGCGTGAACGCGGGGGTTATTCTGGCGATCGCCGTGGCGCTCTATTTGTTGTCACGCCGCGAAGCGCCCCGCGCGGATCTGGACTAACTAGCGGCGCGCTTCACAGGCGCTTCCAGGGCACGATGGTGCGCTCGACCCAATTCAGGAAGATGGCTGTCACGAACCCGACTACTGCGATCACCAGCAGACCGACGTACATCTTCTCGACCTGAAAGATCTGCCAACTCGTCCAGATCAAGTAGCCGATTCCGCTTTTGGCGCCGACAAACTCGGCCGACACGATTACCAGCAAGGCGACACCCATGCCAAGTTTCAGGCCAGTGACGATCATCGGCAGTGCGCCAGGTAACGCGATGTCGGTGAAGCGCATCACCTGACTGGCGTGGAAGTTCTTCGCTACATCCAGATAAATCGAGTCAATGTTGCGCACGCCCGAGACGGTGTTGATCAGGACGAGGAAGAAGACTGCCGTGGCGATGATGGCGTACTTACTCTCTTCGCCGATCCCGAAAATCATGATGAACAGAGGCAGGATGGCGATCTTGGGGATGGGGAACGTGGCGTCGATCAGAGGCTGCACGATCGCTCGTATCGGGCTGAAGAGACCCATCGCGACGCCAACCAGGATGGCCGGCACGGCGCCGATGAGAAAGCCGATCGCAATGCGGGTGAGGGAGATGCTGAGGTGTTGCCACAACTCGCTCGACGGGAACTGCGGGGTGGGCTGCAGCATCTGCAGGAACACGGCAAAGATGCTGCTCGGGGCCGGGAAAAAGCGGGTATCGATGACGTGCACCTGAGCCAGAAGCTCCCACAAAGCCAGCAATAGGATCGGCGACAGGATCGATAGCAGCCGCTCAACGGTGGCGCGATCCAATCGAGCCGCACGCTCCTCGCGATAGCGGGCTGTGGTCGACGCGTCGGGCGGCGCGGAAGCGACGACGCTCATGGAGCGAGTGTATCTCGTCGTTCTGGTGAGGGGCGCAGACGCAAAAGGTGACGGGTCGCCGCGTACGGGGGCTCAGAAGTCCGCCATTCGGGGGATACCAGGAGTACTGGCTAACCCGATCATTGGGCATGCGACGGCTCCAAGCCGCGCACTTGAAATAAGGAGGGTCTCATGAAGACCTTTGGCAGCCAGTGGGAGCGCATCCGTTTTGAAGTGACGACCGGCAAGGTCAAAGTTGGCCTAGCTTTGCTGAGCCTGGTGGCGATGGTGTTCGCCGGCGCAGCGGGCGAGCACTGGACCTGATCGGTCTCTTATCGCGACGTCTGGCGCACCCCCGGCCAGACGTCGTGATGAGGCTCCCCATGACAGGCCTTCTGGCATTCAGCATGGTTGGCGTTGCCGTAGCGCTCTTGCGCGGCGGTTCGCTCAGCGAGTGGAACAACGTCCAGGTGCGCTGGTGGTTCGTGGCGGTTGCATCGCTCGGCCTGCAGTTGATCCTGCACAACCAGCCGGTCGATCACCAGCCATGGGCTATTACTTTCGGGCCGCTGATCTGGCTGGCCTGTCTCAGTGGCTTGCTGGCCGTGCTGGCCCGCAATGCCGTTGCCTCAACGGCACGGGCGACGCGGCTCGCGTGGACCGTCGCAGCAGTCGGGGTCGGACTCAATTTGCTCGTCGTGGCAGCGAATGGCGGCTTCATGCCGCAATCGTCTGACGCACGGTCGAGTACGCGCGGTGCTGTAGCGGCTACGGACGAGCGTCGATTGCGCAATGTCCGGCCGATGAGCGGCGAGACGCAGCTGAATGCGCTTGGCGACGTGATTGCCGAACCGACGTGGCTGCCGAACGCCAACGTGATCAGCATCGGCGATGTCCTCCTTGGCATCGGGCTCGGCGCCTGGGCCTTTGTCACGACGTCGGACGGACGTCGGCGCAGAGCAGCCTGACATGCGCCCCATCGTTCGCCTCTATGCGCTGTTCATCATCCTCGCCGCGACCGTGCTGGCCAGCGTCGACCTGGCGGGCGCGGCTGCCTGGCCGCACAGCTGGACACCGCTCGCGGCCGTCGCGCTGTTGTCCCTCTATGTGGCAGCGGTTCACTTTCAATTTCAGGTTCACAGCGGTTGGGCGACCGACGCCAGCACGGTGCCAGCGGTCGCGACCGCGCTCTTGTTGCCGCCGGGCATCGGCACGCTGATTGCCGCTCTCGGCCTGGTCGCGTATGCCGTGGTACGTCGCCGACTCGGCATCAAAGGCCTGTTCAATGCCGCCAGCGCGATGCTGGCCGTCAACGCGGCGGCACATCTGGCGACGGCGCTCGGTGGGCCCGGCGAGCTGACGGGCGCGGGCTGGCGAGCGCTACCGATCGCAGTAGTGGCCAGCATGGCCTACTACGTCGTCTCGGTCACCACGGTGGCTGGCGCGGTGGCCCTCGATCAGCGGCGACCGCTCTACACAGTTCTGCGCGGTAAGACCGGCGTCAAAGCCGTCGTGGAAGGCGCGCTGGGCCTGCTTGGCGCGACCCTCGCTGTCGTTCTGACGGCAGCACCTGGTCTGGCACCCGCGCTGCTCTTGCCGGGTGTCCTGGCCTATCTGGCCAAGCAAGCCGTCGATCGCGGCGAGCGACGCTCCCGCAACCTGGCATTGATGAGCCGCGTTGGCCGAGCGGTCGCGGGCACCCTGTCCCCCGTGGTGGCCTTCCAGGCCATTGCCGCGCGTGAGGTACGCGACACGCTCAAGCTCGACGGCATTGCCCTGGTTCCGCTCGGCGCCACGCCGACATTCGTCGGTCACCAGGCCGGTGATGTCGATCAGCCGGGGCTGCGCGACGCATTGACGCGCCGCATCACCGTCGGCAGTAAGCGCGTCGTCGTAAGTGGTACGGCCACTGAGCCATCGGCCGCGGCGCTACCCTTTGGATCACAAGATGGCAGTCCGGTTGGGGCACTGATCGCCTGGCGACACATCAATCAGGCCGAACCGACAAGCGCCTTTACGGCCGAAGAGCTGCTGGTGCTGGAGACGTTGGCAGATTACGCCGCGGTCGCTCTGGAAACCACGCGGCTGGCCACTGAGATGGCGCGTTTGTCACACGAGGCAGCGCGGACGGAGGGTCAGCGACGAGCGGAGCTGTTGCAGCGTGAGGCTTTGCGGCAGAGTGAAGAGCGATTTCGGTCGCTGGTCCAGAACGCATCAGATGTCATCGCTATCCTGGATGCCGAAGCGACCATTGGTTACGCCAGCCCGGCTGTCGAATCGCTATGGGGTCAGCAACCGGCAGAGCTGCGCGGCGCGAATCTACTGGACCTGGTACATCCAGATGAGAAGTTCGCGGCGGCAGGGTATCTGCGCAGCGTCCTGGCGCAGCCCGGCGGCACGGTCACTTCCGAGCTCCGCCTGCGGCATATCGACGGGACGTGGCGCGACTTCGAGGTCGTGGCAACAAACTTGTTGGATCAGGCGGCCGTAAACGGCATCGTCACCACCTGCCGCGACATCACCGAGCGCAAGACATTTGAGCGCGAGCTCAGCCGATTGGCTTTTTCCGACACGCTGACCGGACTGCCCAATCGGGCGTTGCTCCAGGATCGGCTGACGCAGGCCCTGGCGCGAGCCAATCGGTCGATGCGCAAGGTGGCGCTGCTGTTTCTTGATCTCGACCGCTTCAAGGTGGTCAACGATAGCCTGGGCCACGCCATTGGCGACGCGCTGTTGGTCGAGGTCGCCAATCGACTCAGCGCATGCTTACGCGTTGGCGACACGGCGGCACGTCTGGGCGGCGACGAGTTCACGGTGCTGCTGGAAGACGTTGTCGATGAGAGCGAAGCGCTGGAAGTCGCGCAGCGGATTGCGGAAGCCTTGCGGCTACCCATCACGCTGGATGGGCGGGCAGTGTTTGTTTCAGCCAGCATCGGTATCGCGTTGAGCGGTCCGAATTGCCAGGACACCGACGGTTTACTGCGCAACGCGGACCTGGCTTTGTATCGCGCCAAATCGGAAGGTCGCGCTCGCCACGCGCTGTTCGACCCCAGCATGGAAGCTCGTGCCGTGGAGCGATTGGAAGTGGAGACCGGACTCCGACGCGCACTGGATCGTGGCGAGCTGCGTGTCTATTTCCAGCCGGTTGTCGATCTGGCCACCGGGCGGGTCAACGAGCTCGAAGCGCTTGCGCGTTGGGATCGACCGGGTCGCGGCATCGTCTCGCCGGATGTGTTCATTCCAGTCGCGGAGGAAACCGGATTGATCGTGCCGATCGGCTTGTGGGTCCTCGAAGAGGCGTGCCGCTGGGCGCAGCACTGGCAAGGGTTGTCGCTTTCGGAGCAACCGTTGGTGGTCAGCGTCAATCTGTCCGCACGACAGTTCCAGAACCCGGACCTGTTATCGGACATCAAGCGCACGCTCCGCGAAACCGGCCTCAACCCCCATCGCTTGAAGCTCGAAATCACGGAGAGCGTGGTGATGCAAGACGCCCAGGCGACGATCGAAACGCTCCGGGCCCTGAAGGTGCTGGGCATACAGGTAGCGATCGACGATTTCGGAACCGGCTACTCGAGCCTGAGTTACTTGAAGCGTCTGCCGGTCGACACATTGAAGATTGACCGCACGTTTGTGAACGGCCTCGGTTTTGACACGCAGGACACGGCAATCGTCGACAGCGTCGTGGCTCTGGCCAGGACGCTCCAGTTGAGCGTCACGGGCGAGGGCGTCGAAACGCAAGCCCAGGCGCGGCACCTGAGGCAACTCGGTTGCGAGCGGGGCCAGGGCTTCCTGTTCGCTCGACCACTCCCACCCAAAGACGTTGAACGCTTGCTGGACGAGGCTCGCTCGTCCAGCAGCATCCGCGCGGCGGCGTAGTCGCCCTACCACCCTGACGCATGAGGTGTTCAGAACCATGAAATTTCTTCGCCGATCGGCATTGTTGCCGTTAATCATGAGCCTGGCAGTGTTACTGCCAGGAGCCGGCGGCATATCCGCGTCGGCGAGCGGGGGGATCAACCTCGACCCCAACGTGCCAGTTCACCCTTACCTGCAATACGGTGCGCAGGCCGATCCGGCGAGTGTGGTGCGCGTCATCGTGCAAAAGACTTCGTCGTCGGTCCAGAGCAGCCTCATCGCGCTGGCGGTGCAGACGAATGTGGTCGAGGAGTTCCCGTTCATCAACGCCTTGACCCTCGAAGTCCCGCTCGGCCTGGTGCCGATCCTGGCGAAGGTGCCTGGTGTGAAATACATCACGGTCGACGGTCCTGTTAAAGGACAGTCGATCGACCCGACAACGCTGTCGACGACGTACGAGGCCGCCATCGGCCTTCCCGAGGTGTGGAACGGTTCGGCTGGGACCCCCGCGCTGACCGGCGCTGGCATCGGCGTGGCAGTGCTCGATACAGGCGTCAATGCCTCGCTGCCTGATTTCTCGTCCAACACCCTGGTCGCGGTCAACGTCAACCCGAACGCCAGCGGACCACAGGACAACTACGGCCACGGCACGCACGTGGTTGGCTTGATCAACGGTCGCGATCCGCAGGGTCGCTACATCGGCGTGGCGCCGGATGCGCGCGTCGTCAGCGTCAAGATCTCCGATGACGCCGGCTACACGACCGAGTCTGACCTGATCCGTGGTCTGCAATGGGTGTATGCCAACCACGGCACGTACAACCTGCGCGCCGTCAACCTGTCGCTGTCGAGCGCGATCCCGACCAGCTATCTGGTCAGCCCGGTCGCCGCGGCGACCGAACGACTCTGGCGGAGCGGCGTTGTCGTGGTCGCCGCCTCGGGTAACCAGGGCAGCGCGCACGACGCAACCTGGGCAGTCCCAGGGGCTGATCCGTACGTGCTCACGGTCGGTGCGCTCGACCACAACCAGACGGCAGCGTCAGGCGACGATAGCCTGGCGACCTTCAGCAGCCGCGGTAAGACGCAGGATGGGGTGTACAAGCCGGACGTCGTGGCCCCAGGACGCAAGATCGTAGCGCCGCTGGCTGGCACGGGCTCGACACTCGGCCAGAGCTATCCCGACCGCATTACCGATGGCCGCTACATTCGCTTGAGTGGCACGTCCATGGCGGCGCCGATCACCGCGGGTACCGTGGCCCTGCTGTTGCAGGCCTACCCGAATCTGAGCCCCGACCAGGTCAAATGGCTGCTGACCAGCACCGATCGGACTTACTACGGCCAGTCGGATTCGGCTGGCGTTATCGATCCGCTGGCGGCGCTCAAGCGGGCTGCGGCAGGCCGCGTCGGCTCTGCCAACCAGGGTCTAACGCCGAACGGTAGCAGTCTTCTCGCACCCGTGTTTGGTCTCGTCCAGGGGCTGCTGGGAGCGGTCGTCGGCCTCGTGACCGACCTGCTCTACTGGGACTCGGGTTACTGGGGCAACACCTACTACACCGCAGGACATTGGGACACCGGTCATTGGGACACTGGTCACTGGGATTCCGGTCACTGGGATTCCGGTCACTGGGACGGCGGCCACTGGGACTGATCCCCGCCGACTAAGTCGAACTGCTTGTCGGCCGATAGTTGAGTTGTGACGACCGTCGTCGGCTCTTCGCGTCGCGAAACGAGGCTGGCGGCCACGGTGCTCTGGAGCACGGTGGTCGGCGGCCTCGCTGCCGTTGCCGTCGGTTTGCTTGCCCTGTACCAGTACGGGACGTGGACGGATGTCCTGCCCTTCGTCGCGTTGGCTGTCCTGGCCGATCTACTGACGGTCGATCTGGTTGATTCACAGACCGAACGATTCACCTTTTCGCTGAGCATCGCCGTCATGCTCACGGCGGTGGTCATTCATCCCGCGACCGCGCCACTGGTCGGTCTGGCGGAAGCGGCGGTCCACGTCGCCCGTAGCAAGACGCGGCGCGTCGACAAGGTCCTCTTCAACCTGGCCAATGTGCCGCTCGCGGTAGGCGCGGCGAGCGGGACGTACGTCCTGACGAACCCCGCACTGGGTGGATCGGGTATCGGCGAGCTTCTGGCTGGCGCTTGTGCTGTCGTCGCGTTCTACGTGACAAATTCGCTGGGCATCTCGATCATGATCAGTATCAGTGCGAGGCGGTCGCTGCTGGAAGTGGTGCGCGAGCAAGGCTGGTCAGCGCCGATCAGCATCTGTCTCGGCCTCACTGGTGCCTTTGTCGGCAGTGGCTACGGCCAGCTTGGCACCGTCGGCACGGCCATGTTCGTGGTGCCACTCGGCGTGCTGCGCTTTACGCTGCAGATCTTCGCGCGCAAGAGTCGCCAGACGATCACCACGCTGCGACAACTGAACACGCAGCTCTCAGACGAAGTGACGCAGCGCAGTGCGGCGGAGGCGGCGCTTGGCGAAAGCGAGGCCCAGCTGCGGGCGGTTCTGGACAACGTCGCCGAAGGCATCCTGACGGTCGACGAGGGTGGCTTCATCCAAACAAGCAATCCCGCGGCGGAACAGGTTTTCGGTTTCCCGGCAGCCGAGCTGGCAGGCCAGCATCTCGGGGCGCTCGTGCCGATGTTGCGCAGCTCCGGCTCGGCAGGGAGCAACGCGTTCAGCCGCTTGCTGACCCAGATTCGGATCGGTGTGGGTCCACTCGAGACCATCGGTCGGCGGCGCGACGAGGGCGTGTTCCCGATCGACGTCGCTATCGGCGAGATGCACCAGGAAGCCATTGGCTATGTTGTCAGCGTGCGCGACATTACCGAGCGGAAACAGGCCCAGGCGGCGCTGGAGCACCAGGCGGTCCATGATGCGCTGACCGGTCTGCCGAACCGCTTGCTGCTGCAGGACCGTTTGAGCCAGGCAATCTTGTCGGCGCGTCGCGATGAGACGCCGTTGGCTTTGTTGGTGATGGACCTGGACCGCTTCAAAGAAGTCAATGACACGTTGGGTCACCACTACGGTGACCTGCTGTTGCGCGAGCTCGGAGTGCGTTTGCGCGGTCTGCTCGGAGAAGCCGATACCGCGGCGCGACTGGGCGGTGATGAGTTCGCCATGTTGTTGCCGATGGCTTCGGCCGAAGAAGCGGAAGTCGCTGCGCGACGGGTTCTCAAAGCACTGCAGGAGCCATTCGTGGTCGATGGTCATCCGGTGGAAATCGGCGGCAGCATCGGTGTGGCGGTGTTCCCGGACCACGGCTCAGATCCAGGCACGCTGCTCCGACGGGCCGACGTGGCGATGTATGTTGCCAAACGGAGCCAATCGGAGTATTCGCTATACGCGCCAGAGCATGATCAGCACAGTCCCGATCGGCTGTCTCTGGCCAGCGAGCTGCGCGTCGCCATCGAGCAGGGTCAGCTCGAGCTGTTCTATCAACCCAAAGCCGACTTCGCGTCTGGCCGCATTTATGGTGTCGAAGCGCTCGTCCGCTGGCGCCACCCGCAGCGGGGCCTCGTCGCGCCAGACGAGTTCATTCCGCTGGCCGAGCAGTCAGGTCTGGTACGGGCGTTGAGCCGCTGGGTGCTGAACGCAGCGTTGTGTCAGGCGCGGGCCTGGGCGGACGCCGGTAAGAGCCTGTCGATCGCGATCAACCTGTCGATGCGCGATTTGCAGGACCCAAGCCTGCCCGAGATGATCGCCACGGCCCTGCTGCAATGGGGTGTGCCACCGGCATTGCTGGCTGTCGAGATCACCGAAAGCACCCTGATGGCCGATCCGGCTCAGGCGATGGAGATCGTGCGCGCGATCAGCGCGATGGGCGTGCGCATTGCGATCGATGATTTCGGTACCGGCTATTCATCGCTGGCGTACCTGAAGCGCTTGGCCGTCAACGAGCTGAAAGTCGATCGCTCGTTCGTTCGCCACGTCGTCACCGATAGTCACGATGTCGCCATCGTGCGCTCGACGATTTCGCTGGCCCACGAGCTCGGGTTGGAAGTGGTCGCTGAAGGCATCGAAGACGAGCCGACCTGGGAGCTGCTCACCCGTCTCGGCTGTGACACGGCCCAGGGCTTCTTCATCAGCAAGGCGCTGCCCGTGGCTGAGTTCGAGCGGTGGTGCGTCGAGAGCGGTTGGCGCATTGACGGCACCGACCAGCCTGACGGGCTGCGGCTCGTCGCCTGACGCAGGTTACGACAGGCCGGCGATCACGACGCCCTTGGTTTCCAGGTAGTAGTCGAGGGCTTCGGGCCCGTGCTCGCGGCCTAGACCGCTAGCTTTAACGCCGCCGAATGGCAGCTCGTCGTAGCCATAGTGCAGCGAGTTGACCCAGACGTTGCCCGCCTGGAGACGATCGATGGCACGGTTGGCCCAGACCAGGTTGCGGGTCCAGATCGAGCCGCCGAGGCCATACATCGAATCGTTGGCCATCTCGATCGCCTGGTTGAGGTCAGTGAAGCGGAACACCGGCAAAACCGGTCCAAAGACTTCTTCGGTCACCACGCGAGAGTCGAGCGGCGCGTTTTCGATCAACGTCGGCTGAAAGTAGTTGCCTGACGCGAAAGCATCGCCTTGTGGTCGCGCTCCGCCACAGACGATCTGCGCACCGCGCGTGCGAGCGTCTTGGACCTGGGACTCTATCTCGTCACGCTGAGAGGCCAGATGGAGGGGCCCCATGCGAGTCGTTTTCTCGGTGCCGGGCCCGACCGTCTTCTTCTCCAGGATGCCGCGTAGCTGAGTCACGAAGGCGTCGTAGACGGAGTCGTGGACGAACAGGCGCTTGACCCCGAGGCACATCTGGCCGCAGTTGAAGAAGCGGCCGACGTCGGCGTTTTTGGCTGCCGCGTCGACATCGGCATCTTCACAGACGATCATGGGGTCGCTGCCGCCCAACTCGAGGGTGATCCGTTTGATCTCGCGGCCGGCAACTTCCATCACATGGCGGCCGACCTCGGTTGAGCCGGTGAAGGCGATGCGGCGGACGTCGGGGTGCACCAGCAGGCGCTCGCCGACGTCACTGCCGGAGCCGGTGACGACGTTGACCGTACCGGGCGGGAGCTGTTTTTTGCCGCCGGCGTAGGTCGCTTGCTGAATCAACTCGACCGTCTTGAGTGTCGCCAGCGGAGTGGTTGAGGCGGGCTTGATGACGATGGTGTTGCCGGCCGCGAGGGCGGGGCCGAGCTTCGTGCCCATCAACGTCAGCGGAAAGTTCCACGGGATGATTGCGCCACACACGCCAATGGGTTGCCGAATGACCATGCCGTAGGCGCCTTTTTGGGGCAGCGGCACGTGCGACCCTCGAACCTTGGACGCCAGGCCAGCATAGAACTCGAGGCCGTGCAGCAGGTGGTGGATCTCGAGGTTGGCCTCGAACAGCGTCTTGCCCTGCTCGGCGGTCAAAAGCTGGGCGATCTCGGCGGCGTTGGCCCGAATACGCGCGCAGGCGTCGAGGAGGACTAGGCCTCGATCTTCGGCCGAGGTATCGGCCCAGGCGCCGAAAGCTCCTCGGGCAGCATCAACGGCCTGATCGACGTCGCTGCTGGTGCCCTTGGGGGCCGTTCCGACGACTTCGCCGGTGGCGGGGTTGTGCACCTCATACGTGTTACCTGCGACGGATCCAACGGCCTCGCCGCCAATCAGCATCTGGACCATGAGTTGGTAATGCTAACGCTACCTGTAGAATCGGCCGCCAGGGAGCGGTACAGGGGGTAACTTGGCGGCCATCGAGTACAGCGTCGGGACGATCCCACGCCAGAGACAGTTTCGTTTGGACAGGCTCGTCAACCGCGTCGTGTCACGCGGACTGCCGTTGTTCGTGGGCATCGTCCTGGTCTTGCCACTTGGCATGCTGCTGGTCAACAGCTTCAATGTGGCGCCAGCCGGCCAGGCCTTTCGCCTGGGCCTGAACAACTGGCAGGCGGCGATTGCCGATCCCGCCGCGCTGAGCGCGTTATGGAACAGCTTTTCGCTGGCCATGGTGCGGACGGCCATCTCCGTCCCACTGGCGATGGGTCTGACGTGGCTGATCGCCCGCAGCGACATGCCGGGTCGCAACGTCATCGAAGTCCTGGCCTGGCTGGCGATCTTCGTGCCGGTGCTGCCCCTGGCGTTCGGCTGGGTGCTGCTGCTCGACTCGAAGTTCGGCCTGGTCAATACGCTGGTGGCCAATCTGACGGGAACCAAAGGTCCGTTCGACGTGTACGGTTTCTGGGGCATCACCTGGGTCCACCTGGCTTCGACGTCGGTGGCGTACAAAGTGGTCCTGCTGGCGCCGGCGTTCCGGCGGATCAACGCGGCGACCGAGCAGGCCGCCCGGGTGTGTGGCGCGACTGCCTGGCAAACGCTGACGCGCATCACTTTGCCCTTACTCGCGCCAGCGATCTTGCTCGTCACCGTGATCTCGCTGGTGCTGAGCTTCGAGGCGTTCGAAGTTGAGCTGCTGCTTGGTCAGCCGGTTCGCTTGTACGTGTACTCGACGCGCATTTACGACCTGGTCAACAACCAGCCATCCAACGTTGGCGAAGCCACGGCGATGGCCGTCATCTTCCTGGTGTGGCTGCTGTTGCTGACCTGGTTGTATCGCAAGGCGATTGGCGGGCGTTCGTACATGACGGTGACTGGCCGCGAGTACGCGAGCAAACCGGCGCGCCTTGGTCGATGGAAATTTGTGGCGCTCGGAGCATGCCTGCTGTGGTTCGCGGTGACGCTGGCCGCGCCGCTGGCACTGCTCGTCACCGGCTCGTTCATGCGTCTGTATGGGTTCTTCGCGGTGGCCAATCCGTACACGCTGAACCACTGGCAGAACCTGTTCGCTGACCCGGCGTTCGGCACGGGGGTGCGCAATAGCCTGACGATTGCAATTATGGCCAGCGCGGTGACGATGGTGGTGTACTCGATGCTGGCATACGCGCTCACCCGCTACCGATCGTCGGTGTTGCGCGTGGTGGACACGTTTACCTGGGCGCCATGGGCAGTGCCGGGGGTGCTGATGAGCCTGGCGTTACTGTGGCTGTTTCTGGCGACGCCGTTGCGGTCCGTGCTGTATGGCAGTGTCATCGGATTGGCGGTAGCCTTTGTGTTCCGCGCGGCACCGTTGAGCACGTCATTCTTCAAGACGTCACTGCTCCAGATCGGACCAGAGGTTGAGGAAGCGGCCCGCACGTGCGGCGCGGGGTGGCTGCGGATGTACTGGAAAGTGGTGCTGCCGATGCTGGCGCCAACAGCGGTCACGGTCGGGCTGATCACGTTCTTATCCGCGCTGTATGACATCAGCACGCCGGTGCTGCTGTACAACGCGAGCTCGCGGCCGCTGTCGATTTTGATGCTGGAGTACAGCTTTGCGGGAGCGCGCGAACGGGGCGCCGCTATTGGCGTCTTGCTGACGGTGGCCGTGTTGCTGATCCTGCTGGCGGCTCGGCGCTTTGGGTACAACCTGTCGCGCGAGCGCGTCTAGCCTACTCTTCGTTGCGGGCAAACTGGCCAGTTTGCCTCGAGCGGCGGTACATGTAGCGGAAGAACCAGGTGCACACGGCGAAATAGACGATGTTCTCGGCCGCGGCGATGCTGATTTCGGGCCAGCGGACGCTGGGGTCGGTCAGGCTGGCGCGGGCGGCTTCGAAGACATACGTCGGGGGGAACATCCTCGCCACCGCTTGCAGGGGCGCGGGCATAACGCTCAGCGGGAAATAGGCCGCGGTCAGGGGTTGGAAGATCAGTAAGAGGCCCCAGGCGAGGGCCTGGATGCGTGTGCCGAGTCGGAAGATGATGCCCAGGATCAGCAAGCCAATCGAGTAGCCGAACCACAGCAGGTTCACGAACAGGAAAGCCAGGTTGGCTGCGCCCATCGCGAACAGGTTGACGTCGAAGGCGAAGGCGGCGATGGCGGCGACCAGGGCGAACAGTACGACGGCCTTTAACAGGGCGGAGATCATCTGGGCGACGACGTACTCGGCCATGGAGAGCGGGGTGATGAACATGTTGCTGAAGTTGTGGGACCAGACGTTCCACAACACGCCCAGGGACATCGAGTATTGGGTGACACGCATGATCTCCCACAGGAGCGTCCCGATGTAGAGGTACTGGGCGACGGTCGGGTTCATCACCGTGGCGAAGAACTTCGTAACAAAGCCAAAGACGATGGCGGTCATGACGGACCAGAAGGGGAGGTCGACCATGACTTCGACGGAGCGGGCGGTGATGTAGAGCTCCTGGAGCAGGACGGCGTTCACGCGGGTCCAGGACAGGAGCGAGTCATGGCGCGCGGTGATGGCGCGCGGCAGTGTGGCCCCTGGCGGCTGCGGCGCCGCGGGCGGGGGCGACGCCTCCTCGGTCACAGGCGTGAGCGAAGGTGGAGAAGCGGGGCTATCGCCGCGGGCTATTTGGAGGAAGACGTCTTCGAGCGTTGGTTTCTGGATATCGATGTCGGTGATCGTGGCGCCGAGTTGTTGGATGGCGAAGATCGCCGCGGGGACGTTGGCGGCGGCGGTACGGATGCGGACCGTGTTTGGGGCGGGGAGCGTCAGGTCGGGGTAGGTCGGGCGCAGCGCTGCTTCCAAGATGGCGGGAGAGATGGCGGAGAAGGCGACGCATAGCTCGGTGTTGGCGATGCGACTCGTCAGGCCGGCAGGGGTGTCCTGGGCCACGATGCGCCCGTGGTCCAGGAAGATCACCTCGTCACAAATTCGCGTGACCTCGTCCATCTGATGGCTGGTATAGACAATCGCCAGATCCCTCGAGGCTCGCAGCGACTCGATCAGCGACAGCATGCGGTCGGCGATGTCCGGGTCGAGCGAGGCGGTTGGCTCGTCCATCAAGATGACTTCGGGGTCGTTCAGCAGCGCCTTCACCAGATTGACGCGCGTGCGTTGCCCAGCGGAGAGCGTGAGAAAGCGCTGATTCATCAGCGAGTCGATGCCGAAGTATTTGCCGAGCTCGTGAATCTTGGCCTCGGGTTGGTCGACCCGGTACAGGCGGGCAAACACGACCAGGTTCTCCCAGACCGTGATGCGTCCCTGCAGATTGTTGTACGAAGACGAAAAGTTGATTCGTTGCAGACAGGCCTGGCGATGGCTTTGCAGGTCGTCGCCGAAATAGCGGATCGCGCCGCCGTCAGGCAGGGTGATCCCGACGAGCATCTGGATCGTTGTGGTCTTGCCCGCTCCATTCGGCCCGAGCAATCCAATGATCTTGCCCCGCGGCACGCTGAAGCTGACGCCATCGACGGCGCGAAACTGGCCGTACAGCTTCGTCAGGTTATGGACTTCAAGTGCCGCCTCGGACGACGGCGCAGCGCGATAGATGCTGGTGCCCATGCAGGCGGTAAGGTCTTGCGCGACGGCGATGGGGCGGTTGCTAATTGTGGCGCAAGAGCTCGGTAGCGGGTGTCCCGGGGCCGACCATCGTCAGCAGCTCATTTTCTTCCCTGGTCAGCATTCCCCGATACGCTCCCT
>DASYKL010000550.1:0-5111 GCA_035995405.1 Chloroflexota bacterium | reverse complement strand
GGGACCAGGTCTATAACGTCGTCACCGGGTTCAAGATCGCCACGAAGCCGCCACGTCCGGCAAGCGATGCGCCCGCCCCGGGCGGCACGGAGCTCACCCACAGCACCCGCGTGGTGCTGATCGACCCGCAACAACAAGTGCGCGCCTACCTCGAAGGCCAGGACGCCACCGGCGACGACCTCGTCAACGCCGCCAAACGGCTGCTCAAGTGACACGCCATCAAGCTCGAACCACCCTGGCCACATTGGAAGGAGAACGCCGACGCCGTGAGCGCTACTGCTAGCGCGCTGAGCGGGGGGTCGACGGCCCACCCGGAAACTGCTCTCGAACCTGAGGGCATGAGCAACGAATCGCTCGGCATCATCCTCTTCATCGTCTCCGAGGCGGTGATGTTCGGTGCCTTCTTCGCCCAGTACTTCTACAACCGCATCCTTTCCGAGCACTGGCCGAACCCAGCCGGCCTCCCCGTCGGCTTCGAACGAGTCCCCTCTTTCCCTCTACCGGTCATCCTGACCGTCTTACTCGTGGTCAGCGGCTTTACCGCCCACAACGCCCAGACCGCCATCCGCAAGGACGACCGCGATGGCTTCACCGGCTGGTTGATCGTCACCATCTTGCTGGGCGTAGCCTTCCTCGGCGGCCAGGCTTACGAATACACCAACCTGATCGTGCAGGAGCATTTCACGATCAACTCTGGCATCTACGGCACCGTCTTCTACAGCCTGACCGGTCTCCACGGCCTGCACGTCACCCTCGGCATCCTGGTCCTGATCGGCGTCTTGATCCGTGGCTTTATGGGCCACTTCTCGTCCCGCAATCACTTTGGCGTCGAAGGCACGATCCTGTACTGGCACTTTGTCGACGTCGTCTGGCTGGCGCTTTACGCTGCTCTCTACGCTCTCTAACCTCAGCAGTTTCCAACTCGACCCGCTGCTCCTGGTGCCGGTCCTGGCGATCGGCATTGCCTACGGCGTCGGTTACCGCCGTTTCACCCAGCGCCGCCATGCCGGCGGTGGACGCTTCCGCACGCGCGCAGGTCTGTTCGTTGTCGGCTATACCGCGCTCGTCCTCGCCCTGATCTCACCCCTGCACGCCGTCGGCGAAGAGTATTTCTCGGTCCACATGGTCCAGCACCTGCTGCTGAGCCTGGTGGCCGCGCCGCTGCTGCTGCTGTCGAATTCGATGCCCGTGCTGCTGTGGGCCTTCTCGCCACGTGACCGCGCCACCATCGGCAGAGTCGTCGGCCAGGCCGGGCCAACCAGATCGCTCCTCCGCTGGCTGACCAAACCGGCCATTGCCTGGACGCTGTTCTTGCTGGCTCAGTGGCTCTGGCATTTGCCCGCCGCATACGACCTGGCGCTCCAGAATCGCTGGGTCCACTACCTGGAGCACATCTCGTTTTTCGCAACCGCGGTGATGTTCTGGTGGCCGGTGATCGGTGCCGCACCCCTGCCCAGCCCGCTCGGCTATCCCGCACGCTTGGCGTATACGTTCCTGGCCTGGCTGCCTGGCAGCTTTCTGGGCGCCGGCATCATGCTGTCGCGCGCACCGCTGTACCCCCACTACGTGGCCGCCGCGGAGATGAACGGTACCGACGCGCTGGTCGATCAGCAATTGGCCGGTCTGATCATGTGGATCCCCGGTGACGTGCTGTTCGCGGCCATCTTGATCTTGCTGTTCGTCGCGTTCATGAACAACGAGGAGCGCAAAGAAGTGCGGATTGACCGCGAGCTCGACGCGCGCGACCTGGCCGCGGCCGAAGGATCAGTTCAGCTGCGCAACCAGCGCGTTGGCTGAGTCGCGGTCGAAGGCCAGGACCGTCGTCACGTTGCTACCGTCGATGCGCAGGTCCGTCGCGGCGGTGGGGGTAGTCAGAGCCTGCCGCGTGGACGACGACTCCTCTGTCATGGCGCTGTCGAATCGCTTGCGCAAGCCGCTGCTGTACGCACTGAAGTAGCTCTGCGCCGCGCCCGGTGTTTCCCACGTTGACTTGACAACGATAGCCGAGCGGCCGTCCTTTTCCACCAATTGCCAGCGATCGCCCGCCCACCCCGACGCGACGCGCATGGCGTCGCCGTGGTCCGTCCCCCATTGTTCGAGCAGGACCCGTGTGTCGAGCTCGCCCAGGACTCCGCTCCCGACGCGGCGCCAGCCACCCTCCAGTTGCGACGCCAGATCAGGCAGCTGCACGTCAACGGGCTGGACGTCGTTGGCGTACTTCTCGAAGTGCAGCAGCTGAGCTGTCGAGACGGGTGGATTTTTGAACAGCTCGTCGATCGCGGCGTACTTGTTGCCGCCCTGACGATACGCGTTGCGCACGAAGTTAAAGCCCTCCACGTACGGAAACAGCAGCTCGGTCCGTACGATCAGGGGTACGCGCGCCAGGCTGTCATCGGGCGAGCTGGCCGCCGCCCGCGACATCTGGATCAGCTCGTCCTGGGTCAGGTTCTGAGACGCCCATAGCGTCTGCAGCATGATCGCGTCACCCTCGATCACCGCATGAATCGCCAGCGAGCGGTCGCTGCTGTCGTTGTGCTTGGGCGCCAGGCCATTCAAGTCAAACCACTGGTCCTGCAGCGCGTGATTGAACTCGTGGGCGTAGGTCATCTTTTCGGTTGGCCCGAATGCACCCTGATCACCGACGACGATGAGTGACTTGGTGTCTGGGTCGTAGACCCCAATCACCTGGTCGGTCAGCAGACTCAGCTGGATCTGGACCACGTCATCGGTCGACTTGATGAGACCGAGAGCGACCCACTGTTTCTGATCGGCTTCGCGTTCGTTGGGCAGATAGTCCTTATCGAACTGGCCGGCGAGATAGGTGTGGAGCGAAACGTGGTCGAGGAGCTTCAGGTCGGGCTCAGCGAGCGGCTGCAGGCCGCGAATCTGAGCAACCTGGCTCTCGATCGAGCGCAGCGCGGCGAGATCTGGCGCAGCGGCGCCAGCTGTCGATGCGGGTGCGACTTGGGCGCTCGCTGGCGAGGCCAGGAGTATGACGGCGCACAGGACGCCGAGCCAGGAGCGAACGAGACGCATCGATGAGACCTCCACGAGCTACAGAGCGTAAAGCCTGGTTGTGGCGGCGGACCACCGTGGCTCAGGACGGAGTGTTTGATTCTCGTTGAGAACCGTCGCCAGCGGCCGATGCATCGGTCAGCGACAGAAATGCTTGCTCCAGGCTGCGGCTGCCGGCGCGAAGCTCTGTGAGCAAGATATTCTGACTGGCCAGCCAGGCGCTCAACGCAGCAATCCGCTCGGGTGTCGGTTCGACACGCACAACCAGCGTGCCGTCGTTTTCGCGATGCACCGCGTCACCGCCCAGACCCAGCGCAGCCGCGACATCGCGGGGCTGCACCAGCGGCACAGTCACCAGCCGGATTTCCCGGGTCACCGAGTGCCGCAGCCCTGCCGGTGAGTCGAGTGCAACCAGACGGCCGTGATCGACGATCGCCACGCGGTTGGCTAGTTGCTCGGCCTCGTCCATGAAATGGGTCGTCAGCAGAACGGTCGTGCCGCGCTTGGCAAGCGCGCGAATGATGTTCCAGGTCGCGCGTCTCGCCTGCGGGTCCATCGCCGCGGTGGGCTCGTCAAGGAAGACCAGGTGTGGCTTACCGACCAAGGCCAGGGCCAGGCTCAAGCGCTGTTTCTGACCGCCCGATAGCTGACGAAAGCGCGTGGTCGCGACGTGGCCGAGCTGCAGCTGGTCGAGCAAGGCGTCCGGGTCTTCGGCATCGGCATAGAAGGCGGCAAACAGTCGCAGCGCCTCGCGAGGCGTGATCTGAGGGAAGAGGCCGCCCTGTTGCAACATCAAGCCGATGCGTGGCTTCAGCCTGGCCCCCTGACGGCCTGGGTCGAGGCCGAGCACACGCACCGAGCCGCTGTCTGGCCGACGGTAGCCCTCCAGAATTTCGACCGTCGTCGTCTTACCCGCGCCATTCGGACCGAGCAGCGCAAAAACTTCGCCGCGCTGCACCGAAAAGGACAAGCCGTCCACGACCGGACGCCCGTTGTAGGCCTTGACCAGGTCGCGCACGTCGACCGCGACCGAATCGCCCGCCGGGGCAGGGCTTTCAGTCACAATAGTGTAGTCGTCGTGTTTGCCTCACCAGAAATCTGGGTTCCGTTCATCGATGTTGGGCTGATCGTGACCAGCGGCATCTTCCTGGTCGCCGGCTACATCTTCATTCGCACGCATCGCATCACGTGGCATCGCCGCAGCATGATCGTCGCGTCGATCTTCGCCGCGCTGTTCTTGATCGTCTATGTCACGCGCTACCTGACGATCGGCTCCAAGATCTTTCCTGGAGACGGCGTATCGCGGTGGATCTATTTCGGCATCCTGATCCCACACACCATCATCGCCATCGCCGTGGCGCCGCTGGCCTATGTAACGCTCCGCCGAGCACTGGGCGGCCGCTTCCAGAAACATCGTCAGATCGCGCGCATCACGCTGCCTCTGTGGGTGTATACGGCCGTGAGCGGCTGGGTGGTGTACATGATGCTGTACGCCGACTGGTTCCAATAGCCAGCCCGTCTACTTCTTCTTCGCGTTCTTCGCGGCCGGTTCACGGACCAGCATCAACTCGCTACTGCAGTTGACGACCTCGTCGGGGTGGATGCGGCCCTTTTGCCGCCAGGCGCCCGCGGCGTTGCGCAGCAGGTACGATTTCACCGCCAGCGTCTGATCGTCCAGCTCGGCGTCGCTGATCTGGCCGACCCGATCGCCACCTTCGGTCAGCACTTCCAGACCGACGACGGACTCGATGGGGAACCAGCGCTGGTCGGCCGCTGGCGGGCCAAGATCAACTGCCACTGTATCGGCGACCAGGACGGTATGCGGTCCAAGGCGGTAGACATACTCGGCTGGGATGCGCTGCACCAGCCAACCATCAGCGTGCTTGACGTTGAGCACCGCGACCCTTCCGGCCTGCAAATCGAGCAGCACATCAGAGACTACGCCCGCTTGCCGTGCGACGTGCGTGTCGACGACGGGCATGCCAGTGACTTTCGAAAGCCGCACTCGCTAGTCCTCTTCGATAGCGTAGTCGAACAGCAACACGCTCAGGCCGAGGAACAAGGCGTCAAACGCGACGAGCAGGCCGAGCCATTGG
>DASYKL010000549.1:0-2820 GCA_035995405.1 Chloroflexota bacterium | reverse complement strand
CACGTTGCTGGTTGGGCAGCCTACGCCGCGGCAGGTGCACGTCGGGCGCAGCGGCGAAGGGCGGCCCATCGACGCCTACTTGCTCGGCGATGGGCCGCTGCCCATTTTGATCATCGGCGGCATGCATGGCGCGCCGGAGTTGAACTCGTCCGCGGTCGTCTGGGAAATGCTCGATGCATTCGCGTCCAGCGAGCCGGCACTTCAGCCCGGTGTCGCGCTGGTGTTTCTGCCAGAAGCCAATCCCGATGGCCTGGCCGACGGAACCCGTGAGCTAGCCGATGGCGTCGATGCCAATCGCAATTGGCCGACCGCCGATTGGCGGCCAGAGACCTATGGTCCCGGCGGCACATGGCTGGCCGACGGCGGTGGCGATCAACCATTATCTGAGCCGGAAACGGTCGCCCTGGCCGAGTTCGTAGCTCGCCTGCAGCCTATCGCGGTCTTCTCCTACCACTCTGCTGCTGGCATCGCCATGGGTGGCTCGGCTTCCGATCGAACAGGTCTTCTTGCTGCGTACGCGGCGGCCAGTGGCTACCCGACGAGCAACTTTCTCGCATATCCGGTCACCGGCGACTTCGCCCAATGGCTCGATGAGCAGGACATCCCAACCGTCGAGGTCGAGCTCACCGACCATTGGCGGTCTGAGGTCGAACGCAACCTGGCCGGCGTGCAGGCCGTTCTCGAACGGATCATCGTCGGTCCGCCCGACGCGGAGCCTGACGCGGACCCCGATCCGTCATACTAGGGAGGGCCCATATGTTTGCCCGACTGCGCCTGATCCCGCAAGACGAGCGGTTCTTTGATCTGTTCAACCGCAGCGCGGCGAACATTCTCGAAGGCGCCCGGATCCTGCACGATCTCCTGACCAACTACGTCGATGTCGAGCGCAAAGCGCGCCATCTGAAGGACGTCGAACACACCGGTGACGAGATTACCCATGAGGTGTTCGGGGCGCTCCATCGTACGTTCGTCACCCCGCTCGACCGCGAAGACATCAGCAATCTGGCCTCCGCGCTCGATGACGTGATCGATTGGATCGAAGAAGTCGCCCGACGCATCCACCTTTACCGCATCGACCAGCCAACGCCGATCGCGCGCCAGTTCGCCAAAGTCATCCTGGAACAGGCTGAGCAGATCGCGCGCATTGTGCCGCTGCTCGAAGAGCGGCGCCAGGCAGACAACCTGCAGGCCGGCACACAGGAGATCCACCGCCTGGAGAACGAGGCCGACGACCTCTTAGCCGAAGCGATCGCCACGCTGTACGACGGCGTGACCGAAGTGCCGCAGCTCATCAAAGCGATGCGCTGGAATGACCTGTATCAGCTGCTCGAAGACACAACCGACAAGGCTGAGACCGTCGCGACGGTGCTGAACAACGTCGCCCTCAAGAATGCCTGACCTGTCGTTCACACCGAGTGCCGAGCTCTTCCTGCTCATCCTGATCCTGCTACTCGGTCTGGTTTTCGACTTCATCAACGGTTTCCACGACACGGCCAATGCCATCGCCACGGTGGTGGCAACGCGCGTCCTGTCGCCCGGGCGGGCCGTGCTCATGGCCGGCGTCTTGAACTTCGTCGGCGCACTCTCCGGGACTGCCGTGGCGACAACCGTCGGCAAAGGCATCATCCCGCCCGAGCTGTCGACGCAACCACTGGTCATTTCAGCCCTCGTCGCGGCGATCATCTGGAACCTCGTCACGTGGTACTACGGCGTGCCTTCCAGCTCGAGCCACGCCCTGATTTTCAGTCTCGTCGGCGCGGGTGTAGCAAGTGCCGGCTGGAGCTCAATCACCTTTGGCGGCCTGGAGAAGACGTTCCAGGGCCTGGTGTTTTCACCGGTGCTCGGCTTCGGGGCGGCCTTTCTGCTCATGGTGCTGCTGCTGAACCTGTTCAAGAATGCCTTTCCGTCCACCGTGACACGGGTATTCGGTCGGGCGCAGCTTCTGTCAGCCGCCTGGATGGCCTTTTCGCATGGCTCCAACGATGCCCAGAAAACCATGGGCGTCATGACCATGGCCCTCGCCAGCTATTTGCATTGGGGCGGCAACAACTGGCAAGTCCCCTTGTGGATCATCATTGGTGCGGCGACCGCGATGGGTCTGGGCACGTCGATCGGCGGCTGGCGGATCATTCGGACGATGGGCTTGCGCGTCGTCCAGCTACGGCCGATCCACGGTTTCGCTGCGGAGACCGCCGCTGCGACGGTCATCGAGGCGGCGAGCCGGCTGGGCATCCCGGTTTCGACCACACATACGATCAGCTCGGCGATTCTGGGCGTCGGCTCGACGCGGCGGCTGTCGGCGGTGCGGTGGGGGGTAGCCGGGCAGATCGTGATGGCCTGGGTCTTTACGATTCCGGCCTGCTTTCTGTTGGCGTGGACGTTTCGCAGCCTGCTTGGCTGGATGGGCGCCTGAGCGTGGCGCCGCGACCGCGCGCGCACGTCGCGCGTTTGAGCCCGTACGAATGGGAGGCCATGGCGAGCGACGTTGCCCGGGCGGCTGGCATCGCCGAGTCGGAGGTCGTCCGCTTTGATACCAACACCACGCCGTGGCCGCCGAACGCGTGGGAGCAGACGGTGCTCGACGCGCCTCGTTTGGCCGCCAACGAGTATCCCCACCCGTCGAATGAGCCATTGCGCTCGGCGCTCGCTGCCTCTCTGCAGGTCGTCCCAGAACAGGTGGTCGTGACGAGTGGGGCGGATGAGGCGTTGGCTCTGGTAGCGCAGGTATACCTCGGACCGGACGCCACGGCCGTGGTGCCGGACCCCAGCTTTTCGATGTTCCGCGTGGTGACCGAAGCCGTCGGCGCGTCGCTGGTCCGC
>DASYKL010000548.1:0-3508 GCA_035995405.1 Chloroflexota bacterium | reverse complement strand
CCGCCGAACGCGTCACCCAGACTGCCCGCGGCCGGCGCGCCGAGCGCTCGACCACCCAGCACCGTCGTCTCGCCCAGCGATGCCGCGACAGCCGCGCGGTCGCGACCCAGCCAGCGAATCAGCGACAGCTCGGCCCCGAGTCGCGTCGCGCTGGCGCCCATGCCCAGCACGGACGACGCCAACACAAACCCAGGCGCCCAGCCAACCGCGAGGGCGGACGCAAAACTGCCAACCACCAGCACCAGCACCCCAGCGGCGATGACCCGACTGGCGGATTGCCGATCGGCCATGCGACCGAAAATCAGGAACCCCAAACCTGCAACCGCGCAGCCAGCAGTCAACAACATGCCTGCTTCCGCCAGCGGTTGACCGTGATGGACCAGCTCGTTCGGGACCAGCGCGGCGCGACCAGCATCAGCCGCGCTCGCCAGCCCCAGGGCGGCCAGCGCTTGCCACGGCAGACCACGGCCAGCCAACGCCGTCCAACCTGGCCACGGCGTGCGCGACGGCAATGCACCAAACGTTGCCACAGGCAGCATCAGGGCTGCCCCCGCGGCGAACAACAACAAGACGGGTAACAGGCCGTATGCATCGGCCAGCAGACCGCCAGCCCACGGTCCGAGCGCGCCGCCTGCTCCGCCCGCCAGCCCCAGCCAGGCCAGCGCCCAGCCGTCTCGGCCGGGGCGGCTGGCGCCAATCACCAGCGCCGGCATGCCGACATAAACCGCCATAGCCGGCAACGCCGACATGACGAAAATCAACATCACCTGGCCGTTGCCTAGCCCGAAGAAGGCGATCAACGGCAACGTCAGCAAGACCAGCAATCCGCCCTGGGTGACGCGGCGCGCCCCGTGGCGCAAGGTGATGGATGGCAGCAAGAACGCCGCAGGCAGGCGGCTGATCTCGCACACGGCATACAGGATGCCCAGGACCGCGGTCCCAGCGCCGTCTTGCGTCAGGCGGCCAGCAACGACGGCCGACCAGGCCCCTGACCCCAGATTGAACGCAAAAATAGCCGCCAACACGGTCCCCAGACCAAGATTCAATGGAGGCGTGCGCGGCGGCGCCATGGGTGGTGCGCCAATATGACACGTCAGGCCCACCCGGCAAAAGAATCCGTTGGTACCGTCCACGTTGCAACTGTGTTGAAATCTGGGGTGCTTCGCTTTCCGAACCGATTTCTGTGGGGCGCCGCGACGGCCGCGCACCAGATCGAAGGTCATAACGTCCACAGCGATTGGTGGGCGGCAGAGCAAGCGGGCCGCATGCCCCACGCCTCAGGCGCGGCCTGCGATTCCTGGAACCGCTGGGCGGACGACGTCAAGCTCCTCGAGACCATGGGCCTGAATGCCTATCGCCTGTCAATCGAATGGGCGCGCATCGAGCCAGAGCCTGGCCGCTTCGACCAGCCTGCCCTGGACAACTACCACCGCCAGCTCGAGGCGTTGAAACAAGCCGGCATCGAGCCGCTGGTGACGCTGCACCACTTCACCAACCCACAGTGGTTGGCGGAGCGCGGCGGCTGGACCAATCCCGATGTCATCCCGCGCCTGGCGAACTACGCCGACCGCGCCGCCCGCGAGTTCGGCGACCTGGTGCAGTGGTGGGTCACCATCAACGAGCCGAGCATTCTGGCGCTGAAGGGCTATGTCGAAGGCAGCTGGCCGCCGCATCGGCCGTTCGACTTGCGCGGCTACTTGCGGCTGCAGCGCCACGCTGGGCGGGCGCATATTCTGGCCCGACGGGCTCTGCAAGCGCGTCGACCGGACGCGATGGTCAGCATGGCATTCGCGTTGTGGCCGATGGAGCCCTTGCGATCGTGGAGCCCGATCGATCAGACGATGGCGTTTCTGGGTGACTGGTACTGGCAGGGTCGGGTACTGCAGCGAGCCATGCCGTCGCTCGATTGGGTCGGCGTCAATTACTACAGCCGCAACCTGGTGGGGTGGCCGTGGCCGTCGCACGAGATTGCCGGCATGGGCGAGCGGACCGACTTCGGCTGGGAGATCTATCCCCAGGGTCTGTACGACGTGCTGCGACGTGTCGGTCGGTTCGGCAAGCCGGTCGTCGTCACCGAAAACGGGATTGCCGATGCCGACGACGACCAGCGCGGGGCATACATCGTCACTCACGCGCAGCAGATGCACCGCGCGATCAGCGCTGGCGTCGACCTGCGGGGCTATATGCACTGGAGCTTGCTCGACAATTTCGAATGGGCCGAGGGCTACACCCAGAAATTCGGTCTGGCGACCCGCGAACGCGTTCTGCGTTCGAGCGCGCAGCTCTACGGCGCGATTGCGGGCGCGAACGCGGTCGACGAGTCTGGCTCGCGAGCCAGTTTTTCGGTGACCTGATACGCCAGCGAGCGACCGAACAACAGGCGCGTGTGCGCATCCAGCGCGGGCAACGCCACAAGCGCAAGACCTGTTAGCGGCAAGAGCGCAAAGCCCGCCATACCCAGGACGACACCGAGCAAGTTGCGCTCGCCGTCACTCCGCCACTTGAGCAGGACATCGGCAGCAATGGCAAGCAGCAGCGACGGCAAGCACCAGCCGAGCAATGTCGAGAACGCGTTGGATTGCCACACACCGACCGCTGTGCCGAGGAAGTAGACGGGATTGAGCAACGGCGGCAACAGCCCGCCCAGGGTCAGCAGGAACCAGTGCGACGGCCAGACGAGATGCTCCTCGACATACCACCCGACCCGCGCGACACGCATGTGCCACGGAATATGGCGTGCGCGTAAGGTCCGCAGGGCGAGATAGGGGATGTCGGAGACGCCCCATGCCCAGCGTCGGATCTGCTGATACGTGCTGCCGGACGAGCTCCACCAGGATGCTCCTTCGGCTGCGTCGGCGAGGACGGGTAGATAAATTGCCCGCGTCCGCACGCGCTTGCCCAGATGGAGCCACACCTTGAAGAACATGTGCGAGTCTTCGGGAACGACATCGACGTCCCAATAGCCGACGCGCCGCGCGGCCCACCAGGTCAACGAATACGTCGACTGCGGGATCAACCTATGGCTCGCTGCCAACCGCGCTAGCGAGTACAGCGAAAACACGCTGCTCACGGCGCGCAGCGGCAACGGCAAGCGGCCGTGATTCGCGTAAAAGAGGATGGCCGGCTGGTAGATGTGCAGTCGGCCGTCGGGATGCGACAGCACGTGCTGACCGAGCGCGGCGAGGTACTGCGGGTCGAGCCGTGAGTCGGCGTCGCACACCGTCACGAGCAGGTTGCGTTGATCCAACCGCCCGGTGGCGATCAATTCCTCTTCCACCTGGCGCGCCGCCCAGGCCAGGTTCGACGACTTGCCTTTAACCTCACCAGGCAGATCGGGGTGGAAGGTGACCAGCCATTGCCCGAACTGACTGGCGTAGCGCTGGCTGAGGCGCAGCGCACGGTCCGGCGCTTCTTTGTCCCGACCCTCAAACGCCAGGACAACAGCAATGCGCTGCCACGGCAGGGTCTGCTGGATGAGACAATCAAGCGTCTCGCTCAGAATCTCGTC
>DASYKL010000547.1:0-5241 GCA_035995405.1 Chloroflexota bacterium | reverse complement strand
CCAGGAAAGGTTTTCGTTATACCCTGCATTTCAAGGATGTGATTCGCCACCGTTGTTCCCCCTGATGAGTCCCTGCTCGCGCTGCTACTTGAGATCGGCCTCCGTGTAGTACCCGGAATCGATCAATTCCTTCTTGTAATTATCCTTGGTGATGATGACCGACTTGAGCAGGTAGGACGGCACGACCTTGACCTTGTTGTTGTAGGTCTTGGTGTCGTTGATCTCCGGCTCCTGGCCTTTCAACGAGGTATCCACCATTTTGACGGCCTGGGCGCCCAACAGTCGGGTGTCCTTGAAAATGGTGGAATACTGCTCACCGGCGAGAATGGATTTGACCGAACCCTTCTCCGCGTCCTGGCCCGTCACGACCGGCAGGTTGCTCTTGCTGTAGCCGCCCGCGCTGGTCAACGCCGAGATGATGCCAATCGACAGACCATCATACGGCGACAGCACACCCTGCAGCTTCGCTCCTGAGCTGTAGGCCGCCGTCAACAGGTCTTCCATTCGCTTTTGGGCAACCGGTGCCTGCCAGCGGAGAATGGCCGCTTGCTCGAATTTCGTCTGCCCACTCGGCACCTTGAGCGTTCCCGCATCCATGAATGGCTTGAGCGTATCCATGCCGCCATTCCAGAAGAAGTTGGCATTGTTGTCGTCGGGACTGCCGGCGAACAGCTCCACGTTGAAGGGCCCTTTGCCGGCGACCTTTGCGCCACTGGCATCGACCAATCCCAGACCGTTCAGCAGCGATGTCGCCTGCTGCACTCCGACGGCATAGTTGTCGAACGTGGTGTAGTAGTCGACGTTCGGCGTGCCGTTGATCAGACGATCATAGGCAATGACTTTGACGTTGCTTTGCTTGGCCTTGGCCAGAACGTCGGTCAGTGTGGTGCCGTCGATGGCCGCGATGACCAGAGCCTTGGCGCCCTTGGTCAGCATGTTTTCGATCTGCGCGACCTGGGTCGGGATGTCGTCGTTGGCAAATTGGAGATCCGCCTTATACCCGAGTTTGGTCAGTGAGTCGGAGACGTTCTTGCCGTCGGCGATCCAGCGCTCAGAGGTCTGGGTCGGCATGGAAATGCCCACCAGGGCACCCGTGGCGTCGGTGCTACTTGCAGCGCTACCGGCTGGACTCGTGGCCGCTGGGCTTGTCGCCCCCGTTCGGCTCGAACTGCAGGCGGTGAGGCTGAGTGCCAGCGCCACGATGACGGCGAACGCGCCGAACAGATGTGTACCTCTCATCAGTGTTCTCCTCCCGCTTTTTTGCGCGGTTCGGCATATGTGTTCTGACCCAAGGAACCAGTCAGCCCGTGTGCGACCGGTGCGAGCAAATAGAGGCTTCTGACCACCTCCCATGGCGGATTGTTCGCGGCCACCCCGGCCGACGCGCGGCTGCGCCGCGCCGCCTGCGACTCGTTGCAAGCGTATGCCAGCATACGCTTGCATAATTCCTCTAGCAAGTGGGCCTGACCCCGCCAGGCGTCACAAAAAGATCGAGCGCTTAGCTATTACCTGGAGTGCGACCGCGGTGGCGCCGCGGTCGAGCCGCGCACCACCAGTTTGGGCTGCACCATCTGCGGCTTGCCCGGCTGTTCAGACGGATTGGCGATGAGCTGCAGCAGGCGTTCAATGGCCAGTTGACTCAGCTGACGCATCGGCTGGTGCACCGTGGTCAACGACGGCACGGTCACCTCGGCCAGGGGGATATCGTCGAACCCCACGATCGACAACTGTTCTGGCACGCGCACGCCGACCAGCGATGCCGCCTTCAGGGCGCCGATCGCAGCGACATCCGTCGAGGCAATAATCGCCGTCGGCCGCCCACCGGCTCGCAACAATGTCTCGACACTCCTGGTCGCGGCAAGAAACTCGTTCGCGGTCACGTGTATGCCCTGCTCGGGTCGCGTGAAGCCTCGTGCACGCAGTGCATTCACAAAGGCCGCCTGGCGCTCCAGACCATCGCCAGTTCGGCCGCCCTGCAGAAAAGCAATCCGCCGATGGCCCAGATCCACGATGTGCTCGACCGCGAGCGCGACGCCTTTTTGATTGTCGACGTTGACGACCGCTACTTGCGGGGCACGACCGCCCTGCCAGAGCCCGACGAGGGGCATGCCGCGCGCCGCGCCCGCAAGCCACAGCCTGGACTGATCGCGTAGATCGCCCAGCAGAATCACCCCGTCGCAGTGCCCCATGGCCAGCGCCTGGCTCAGGGCAATGGCCTCATCCGCACGGCTACCCACGTGGCCCAGGACAACGCTGTAACCGTGTCTGCGAGCCTCCGCGGTCAGTTCGGCCACGGCCAGGCCGAAGAACGGGTCATTGATGTCTCGCACGATCAGGCCAAGCAAGCCCGTCCGCGCCGTGCTCAGAGCGCGGGCCATCGGATTGGGCGTGTAGCCGAGCTCAGCGACCAGCCGCAGGATCCGTTCGCGCGTCTCGGGCGCCACCGGCACGTTCATCGACGCACCGCTCAGCACGCGCGACACCGTGCTCTGGGACACCCCGAGCATCTCCCCGATGTGCTTCATTGTGAGGCGGGTGCCGCGGCCAGCCGGCTGGGCTCTGGCTGGCTTGGTGCTCTCGGAGTTCAGCCGCACGCCCCTGTATCGTAGCCATCTCAACCATCACCATCGAAACTTCTCCTGTCCGTCGATGGCGACCGGTTGTTCGTTGTGCAAACGCATTCAGCAAGCGCATCGAATACGACAAGACCGCTGTTCGCCGGATCGGCCAAAGGTCCGATCGCGTCTGAGTCCCGCGCTCGATGAGCGGAACCTCGCGTGGGCTGACGCTAGGTGTATCGGCCGCGCCCTCACAAGCAAGGCGTCTTCATGTTTCCGGAGTCTTCTGCCATGCCATGTCAGATGGTCCTGATCCTGTCAATGACGGCGTTGCTGAGCGCGCTGGTGGGTTGCACGAGCTCGAGCGCCCAGCCGACGCCAGCACCGACGATTGGGCCCCTGTCCACGGCTACGCCAACAACTTTGCCGACAGCGGCGCCCACACCAACGGTTGCTTCGCCATCGCCGACTGTGGTGCCTTCGCCTACTCCAGCAGCGGTGGTGGCGGCGTCTGATTCGGCGCCTACGCGTTGTGTGCTGCTTGGGCCGACGGCCAACGCACGTGGCCAGACGATCTTCGTCGACCCTGGCCACGGTGGACCGGATCCCGGCGCGATAGGCAAGACTTCGGCTGGCACCAGTGTCAGTGAGAAAGACGTGACATTGGCGGTAGGTCTTGCCGTGGCGCCATTGCTTCGCGCGGATGGGTTCGGTGTCGTGCTGTCACGGACGACCGATACCACGGTGGCCCAACTGGACTCCGCTGACCAGGCCGGCGGAGCACTGACCGTGCAGGGCGTCTACCACGACCTCAAGGCACGGATCGATTGTGCCAATTCGGCACAGGCTAGCTTCCTCCTGGCGATTCACTTCGATGCAGCAGAAAGCTCCGTTCGTGGTGCCGAAACGATTTATGACACGGCACGGCCATTCCGTCCCGACAACCAGCGTTTGGCGCAACTGGTGCAGCAGGAGGTGGTGCTCAGCCTGTCTGCCGCTGGGTGGTCCGTGCCGGATCGCGGCATCATCAATGACACCGCGCTGGGCTCGCCGGCGCTTTCGGCGGCGGGCAATGCGTACGGGCACCTGATGGAGCTGGGGCCGCCGCAAGCGGGTTATCTGGATCGCGCCAGCCTGATGCCCGGAGCGCTGCTCGAAGCTTTGTTCATCACGAACCCGGCCGAAGCCGACGTGGCCGCAAGCGCGGACGGGCAACACGCTATTGCGATCGGGCTGGAGCGGGCGCTGCTGGCCTACGCCGCGGCGGAGTAATCGGCGACCCGGGCCTATCGGCCTGACTGATCTGCATGGCACCCCGCCGGGTAGGTAGCCTTGGCTCGACAACGGGAGGAGCACATGGACGGTCAGATCGCAATTCTGCAGCACACCCGCGGACCATGGGACTTTCGACGTTACCCACTGCCAGATCCGGAGCCAGGCGCGATTCTCGTCCGCGTGAGCTATGCCAACGTATGCGGCAGCGACCTGCACATCTGGCGCGGCGAGATGGGACCGATCCCTGCCAACGGTCGAGCCCTCGGCCACGAGATGACCGGGCGGGTGGTCGCCCTTGGCGCGGGCGTCCAGACGGACTCGATCGGCCAACCGCTCAGCGAGGGCGATCGCATCATCTACAACTACTTCTTCCCGTGCGGCCGCTGTGGGGCGTGCCTGCGGGCGATGCCTGAGTGCTGCCCGAACAAACGCCGCCCTGGTGGCGGCCTGGCCGACCAGGAACCCTACTTCATTACTGCTTTTTCCGAGTACTACTACCTGCTGCCAGGCCACGTTTGCGTCAAGGTGCCTGACGACATTTCCGACGCGGTGGCGGCGCCGATCAACTGTGCGCTGGCACAGGTGCTTCAGGGACTCGACAGTGGCGGCTTCCACCAGGGCGACAGCCTCGTCGTCCAGGGTGCGGGCGGACTCGGTCTGAACATGATCGCCGCGGCGCGCGACATGGGCGCTGGAGTGATCATCGCCGTTGATGCGATTCCAGGTCGGCTGGCGCTGGCTCGCGAATTCGGCGCCGACCACACCATTGACTTGCGCGAGCTGCCGAACGCCGCCGATCGTATCGCCGCGGTGAAAGAGTTGACCAACGGTGAGGGCGCCACCCACGTAGCAGATGTCGCTGGGGTGCGCGGCGTTGTGCCGGAAGGCATCGAGATGCTGGCCAACGGCGGCACGTACCTGGAGATCGGCTCGATCGTGACCGGTGTGGAGTTCTTGTTCAATCCTGATACTGCCTGCCGCCGAGGCCTGCGGTTCATCGGGTTTCTGCAATACGACACGCGCATCCTGCCGCGCGCCCTGGACTTCGTCCGCCGCACGCGGAACCACGTGCCATGGGACCGCATCGTCTCGCACACGTTTCCACTCGAACATATCCAGGATGCTTTCGAACGAGCGGAATGGCTTGGCCGCGAGCCAGAAGAAGCAGTCATTACGCGCGCCGCCGTTACTCCCTGAGGGGGTCGGGGCTGGGAGTTGGGGGTTGGGAGTTGGGGTCCTGCGCAGCCCCCATCGCGGTGGCGATGAGGGTGAAGTCTTTGGCCGAGATTTCGAACAGTCCGCGCCTGAATGCGAAACCCCACTTGCGTCGGTCGGTGACCAGCTCGAGCCGATCGAGCAGCGGCTCAATTGCCGCTGACGCAACTTCCAGAAACTCGAGCCGACGTCG
>DASYKL010000546.1:0-5155 GCA_035995405.1 Chloroflexota bacterium | reverse complement strand
GGAACGCGCCATCCTGACGGTCCTGGCCCGCGCCGCGTCGTCGCCCGAAGCCGAACAGCGCGCTGTTCGGGCTTTGACAAACGCTGAAGGGGTGTACGAGCGGGTGCTGGCCGAGGATGCCGCGTTCGCCGCCAACTGCCCAACGCTAGCCGGCGATTGGCCAAGCCACTGGCGCGAAGGACTGCACCACGATTTTCAAACCACGCGGTTGCTCGTCCAGGATGCTGGCGGCGTGTTCCGCGATGTCTGGCCGAGCTGGATGTCGGCCTGGCCGCGCGTCGTGCTGGCCGAAGGCGTGCTCGACATGGTGCGCCTGGCCTATGTCGACGCCGCACTCGCCAAGCGGGCCGTGTTGAGCGTGTTTCGCGATGCGCCGGTGCCGAATGTGCCGTGCGTGTTTCGCGGCGGCGAATACAACATGGTCGCCGCCGACGGGAGTCTCTGCGGGACATCGCCGGCGTGGTGTCTCCCGTTTCTGCAGCTGGAGCTGCTATACCTGCGAACGCTCGATCGCTCCTGGCTCGCGGAGATCTATCCGCTGGCGGCGGCGTATGTGCATTGGTGGCTCGAGCACCGCACCGACCCCGACGGCTGGCTCGTCTACAAATGCACCTGGGAGTCCGGCGAGGACGGCAACCCGCGCCTCGACCCGACTGGCTCTGGTGACGCCGATATCTCGGGCCGCGTGCGACCCGTCGAGCTGCAGGCGACGCTGGCCCATGCCGCGGGCGTGCTCGCCTTGTTCGCGACAGAGCTCGGCTTGCCGTCGAACGAATGGGAAGGGCTCCAGGCTGCGTTTCGGGAGCGCACCCAGGCCCTGTTCGACCCGCTCGAGGGGCGGTATCGCGACTGGCTCATTGCCGAGGGGAAATTTCAGGAGCCTGGCACGCAACCGCTGTACTGGGGCGTCGATACGTGTCGCTTTGGTGCACAGGCGCTGACGCCGCTGCTGATCGGCGAGCCGCTCGACGCTGCCGAGATCTGGCGACACGCCACTCCGCCGTGGACATCCTGGCCGTCGTGGACGACGTCGCTGGTCGAGTCGGCCGCTGCAGCTGGCGAGTATGTCAGGGTTGGTGAACTGGCCAGTGCGACGATCGAGCGGGTCTATCGCGTCACCACCCGACGCGAGCTGGGCAGCCTATCGAAGCCTCTGCCTGGCTCGGCGCCCGAGTTCTGGCCGACCGACTGGCGCACCTACGGCGGCAACGACGCCTACGGCTGGGGGGCGACTACCGCGACGCTACTGCTGCGTCACCTGGTGGGCTTCAAGGAGTCGCATGTGACCGACGGCTGGGTGGCCGAGCTGACGCCCGCGCTGCCCGCGTCGCTATTCACTCGTGGCGCGCGGTATACGGTTCAGCAGCTCAGCTACCGCGGCGTGGCGTTCGACCTGTCCTTTGTTGTCAGAGCGGACGACACAGGTCAGGCACCGAACCTGGTCGCCGAATTCGACCTGCGAGGCGAGCCCCTGGCGATGAGGGTGGAACGCATCGAAGGCGATGTGGTGCAGCCGATCTATCGTCAGGCGGCTGGGACGCAGCACGCTTTCAACGTCGAGGTGGGTGGTCGCTACACGCTTCGTCTCGAATAGCCAACGCCGACACTTACAATCCCCGCAGATGCGGGTCAGGTTCTGGGGAACCCGTGGCTCAGTCCCGACGCCGGGCCCGTCCACGGTGCGCTTTGGTGGCAACACCGCCTGCGTCGAAATGCGTACCGACGCCGGAACGTTTTTCATCTTCGACAGCGGCACGGGCATCCGTGAGCTTGGCCTGGACCTGGCGCGGCGCGGCGGCCCCGTCGCCGCCCACCTGATGCTCGGTCACACGCACTGGGACCACATCTCGGGCTTTCCGTTCTTCACACCCGTGTTCGTGCCGGGCAACCACCTGACGATCTACGGCGCGCGCGACCTGGATCGCTCGCTCCGCGACGTGCTCGCGGGCCAGATGCACTACACGTATTTCCCCGTACCGCTCGGTGACTTGCGCGCCAACATCGAGTTCTGCGAGCTCGAAGAGGGCGAGATCGAGATCCAGGACGCGCTCGTGCGGACGCACTACCTCAATCACACCGCGGTGTGCATGGGTTACCGCGTCGAAGCTGACGGCGTTTCCGTGGCCTATATCACCGATCACGAGCCGTACGGTCTGATCAACAGCACCGCCAGCCAATCGCTTGACGCGGCGGGTACCGACGGCGCCGCCAGCGGTAGTACCGGCGGCTGGCGTGGACGAAACGGCTTTATCCATGGCGGCGACCGCCGGCTGATCGACTTCGTCCGCGGCGTCGACTTGTTGATCCAGGACGCGCAATACACCCCCGACGAATACGCCGCGCGACGAGGCTGGGGGCACGGCAGCACCGAGTACGTCACCGATGTGGCCGTCCAGGCAGGTGTCCGCCGCGTGGCGCTCTTTCACCACGAGCCGACTCACGCCGACGACGTCATCGACCGCATGGTCGAGTCGGCTCGCACTCGGGCACGGGAGCTGGGCAGCGCCGTCGAGATTTTTGCCGCCGCGGAAGGGCAGGAGATCGTCTTCGATCAATAATTCGGCCATCGAACGATCGGCGCCTGTCGTGTCCCGCTCAGCGCGACCGATGGCGCTCCGAACCTGCGACCTTCACCGACTTTCCTCGGCTCGCCTCCATCCTGGCCCGCGATCGGTTTCTGCCACGCCCGTTTCGGTTCCGCGGCCATCGGCTCGCCTTCACCAGCGGCATGGCGAAGCTGCCATGAGATTGCCCACAAAAGATAAAATTGTGTTGCCGGGGAACTTCCCGTATATTCGGCGCGCCATGAAGGAGTTCCACCCCGCTGAGTGGTGCTTCGACCCGTATGCGAAGCAATGCGAGCGCTGCGACACCATCGTCGGTCGCTTCGCTGTAATGACCGACGAGCAAGGCACCAGACACGTGCTGTTCTGGGCACACCCGGAGTGGGATGGTGTCGAGGGCAGCAACCGCTGCCGCGCACACACCAAGATCGCCCAGCAGTGGATTCGCCTGTTCTGAAGAGCTAACGATCCACGCGCCGCTGGTGCGCATTCCAGTTCTGTTCGAGATTGCGGATGAGCTGCGGGCTGTAGTGGCAGTACGCCTGTTCGCGGCAATAGAGGGCCATGTACTGTCGGAACAGGTCGATCGACTCCTGACCAATGCGCATCGCTTTGCGATTGCCAGCCGCGCTGACCACACCTGAGCTGGTCAAGGCAGCGATGGTCTGCCCCAGCGCTGCATCCATCCCGCCGTCTGGGACAACGGTGTCGCAGATCAGCTGACCGGCTGGGCTGTCGGCAGCAAACTGACGCTCGAACAGGATCGCTTGTCGGGCGGCGCGATCGCCGACGAACCGCCACAGGCGCATGTTCGAGACGCCCGGGACAATGCCTTCTTTGCGCGCCGGCAGATTGAAGAAGCTGCTTTGTTCGGCCAGCACGTGGTCCATCGCCAGGAGTAGCTGACAGCCGCCGCCGATGGCAAAGCCTTCAACGGCCGCGATCCACGGCTTTTCCTGCTCGCTGTTCTCGACTTCATGTGGCCAGAACTCGGCGCCGCTCAGGCCGCGATACATCTTGTGCAGATAGCCCATGTCGCGGGCGATGAAGAAGTCGACAAACGAGATCTGGCCGTAATAGAGATGGGTCAGGTTGATCCCGGCGTTGAAGATGCGGCGGCCGGCGTATTTGGGGTGATCGACCACTTTGCCGCGCAAGACGCCGACTTCAATGTGAGGATCGAGCAGGATGAGGTCGGTGCCGATCTCCAGGGTGCTGGTCGTCGAGTCGTCTTCGGCGTTGAGAACACGCGGGTTGCCGTGATAGAGGTAGCCGACGGAGGCCTGGCGTTCGACGGTTGTCGTTCCAAGGTCGAGGCGGCCGCGCTTCAGAAAATCGGGGAGCAGCTCGAGCGACTCTGGCCGTGGACGCAGCATGGCGTGGACCAGGTGCGCGCCCGACACTTCGTCGCTCAGGACCTGCGACAAGAACACACCCTGGTCGACCTCAAAGCCGTCTTTGTCTTTCTGCGGCAACGCACGTTCGCCCTGGATCTGGGCGCGAGTCGGTACCAGCCCGGGCACCTGTTCGGCGGCCAGGAACACCAGGTCTTCGACGCGGACGAATGCGCGTCGATCGTCGGTCAGCTCGGCGTACAGCACCGCGGCGTAGGCGCGCAGAAAACGCAGCCGCGCGGCCCGCAGATGCTGGATGAGCGTATCGACGGCGGCTTGCTCTGCGGCGGAGCGGGCCGCTCGGGGTGCCAGGCGATCGATTAGCGCCTGGCCGACCTGGACGTAACGGCTCAAGGCGTGAGAATCGGCGCGGAGACCGCCGGGGCTGGCAACACGGGCGCTCGGAAACGTGAGCTCCAGAGAGAGAAAATGGTCGAGCTGCTGGCGTGGCAAGCCGACGTTGGCGAGCGCATCGGCATCCAGGGCGATGGCCATGTGGGGACTGTAGCGCTATCGTTGGCGGCGTGTGGGATCGTGCGGCGGAGACGATGCCGCGTGAGCGTCTTGCGGCGCTCCAGCTCGATCGGCTGCGGGAAACGGTTGGCCGACTGCTTGGCGCGGTGGCGCCGATAGGCGAGCGTCTGCAGGCGGCGGGGGTGCAGTCGGCGGCGGATGTGGCGTCGCTCAGCGACCTGGCGCGACTGCCGTTTACGGTTAAAAGCGACCTGCGCGAGCATTACCCGTTCGGATTGTTAGCGTTACCACGCGAGCAGGTCGTGCGGGTCCATGCGTCCAGCGGCACCACCGGCAAGGCCACCGTCGTCGGCTATACCAGGCAGGACATCGAAATGTGGGGCTCGGTGATGGCGCGCTCGTTGCGCGCGGCCGGCGCTCACTCCACCGACATCGTGCACATCGCCTACGGTTATGGCCTGTTCACCGGCGGGCTCGGCGCGCACTACGGCGCCGAGGCGCTCGGTGCCACCGTCGTTCCTTCCGGCGGTGGCATGACTGAGCGGCAAGTCAGGCTCATCTGCGATTTCAAGCCCGACATCATCATGTGCACGCCGTCTTATCTGCTGGTGATCGCGGACGAATTCGTGCGCCAGGGACTGGACCCGGCGAAATCGTCGCCGCGTGTGGGCATCTTCGGCGCCGAACCGTGGTCCGCAAGCATGCAGGCCGAACTGGAACGGC
>DASYKL010000545.1:0-5271 GCA_035995405.1 Chloroflexota bacterium | reverse complement strand
CTACGTTTTGAATCGACGGACGGCGCCGTCAAAAGCAGCATTCAATACAGCCAGTGTCATGGTTTCTGTTGCCACGGCGGCATGCGCGATCTCACTTTTCGGCGGACCCAACGTCCTGCTCGAGGGTGATGGCTGGCGCGGGCTCATCGCATCACTGGTGGCCAGCGGCGCGTACTACGTCGTGTCAGCCTGCAGCGTCGCACTCGTCGTCGCTTTGGACCAACGCCGGCCGATCCTCCACGTGCTGCGCGGCAAAGTCGGCGTCAAAACACTGTCCGAGCTCGGGCTCGGTCTCCTCGGCGCGACCCTGGCCGTACTGCTAACCGCGGCGCCCGGCTTCGCACCGGCGTTGCTCGTGCCTGCCGCGATGGCCTTCCTGGCCAAACGAGCCCTCGACCGTGCCGCGTACCAGGCTCGCAATCTCGTTCTGACCAATACGGTGGGCCGAGCCGTAGCCGGCACATTGAGCCTCGATCAGGCCTTCGACGCCATCACCGCGCGCGAGGTCCGTGACATGCTCCGCCTGGACGGTTTGGCTCTCCTTCCGCTGGCCGACTCGGCGGACTTTGAAGCGCGCGTCGCGGCCGACCGCGACCAGCCCGCCCTGCGCAAGGGCATGGCCGAACGCATCGCCCAGACCTCGGCTCGCCTGCACCTGTACCGCCGTGGGGAGATCCCCGCCGGCTGGCTCGACTTTTCCGATGCCGCTCGCTGCGTCGCGGTTGTCGCGCTACCGTGCGGCGTCGGCAGTGCGGCGCCGATAGGGGCGCTCGTCGCGTGGCGCACGGCGAACGGCGTCGAAGCGTTCACCCCCGCGGAGTTACTGCTGCTCGAAACGTTGGCCGATTACGCCGCCGTGGCGCTCGAAACCACACGCCTGTTCCGCGAAGCAGTACTCGGTCGAGCCGACGCCGAAGAACGCGAGGCTCGCATTCATGCCGTCATGGACAACGTCGCGGATGGCCTGTTGACCTTCGATCGCAACGGCCAGCTCGAAAGCTCGAATCCAGCGGCGGAGCGCATCTTTGGCATTACCGCCAACGCCATGATTGGCCAGTCCATTACTGTTCTGTTGCCCGGTACGGCGGCTACCCCGTCCGAGCTCACCGTCGCCTCCCGCGGCGAGATCGGCAAGGTACTCAAACGCGAAGTGGACGGTCGCCGCGCCGACGGGACGATAGCCCCGCTCGAATTGTCGATCACCGCCATTCCGCAGGCGGAAACACCCCGCTTCATTGCTGTGGTGCGCGATATCAGCGAGCGCAAAGCGTTCGAGGAACAGCTCCGCCACATGGCATTTCACGATCATCTCACGGGGCTGCCAAACCGTGCCCTGTTCATGGATCGCGTCGAGCAAGCCCTCGGTCGCGCCGACCGCAACGAACGCTCGGTTGCCGTCCTGTTCCTGGACCTGGACAATTTCAAAGTCGTCAACGACAGCGTCGGACACGCGGCGGGCGATCGACTGCTCACCGCGATCGCCGATCGCTTACGCGCCTGCCTGGGACCGGAGTCCACGCTGGCGCGGTTCGGTGGCGACGAGTTCACCGTACTGCTGGAAGATGTGCGCGACGTCGACGAGGTCAACGCCATCGCCCAGCGAATTCGCGACGCGCTCCAGCAACCCATCCGGATCGCCGAACGCGATGTGTTTGCCACCGTCAGCATCGGCATTGCCGCGAGCACGCCCGGCCAGGACACGCCCGGCAATCTGGTCCGCAATGCAGACGTCGCCATGTATCGCGCCAAATCCGACGGCCGCGCCCGCTGGGTCATCTTCGACCGCGGTCTCGACGCCAACGCCGTTGAACGACTGGAGCTCGAGTCGGAGCTGCGGTTGGCTCTCGAGCGCGACGAGCTGGTTGTCTATTTCCAGCCCATCGTGACCCTCGGAACCGGACGCATTCAGGACATGGAGGCGCTAGTGCGCTGGCGTCATCCGGAGCATGGACTCATTGCGCCAGACCGATTCATTCCGCTGGCCGAGGAAACCGGTCTGATCATTCCGATGGGCCAATGGGTTCTCGAGACAGCCTGTGCCCAGCTCCGCGCATGGCAGCTCCGTTTCGGCGACCGCGACATGGCCGTCAGCGTCAACCTATCAGCGAGACAATTTCAGCATCCGACATTGGTCAGCGATGTTGCTCGTGTGTTGCAGCAGACCGGCTTGCAACCCGAATGCCTGATGCTGGAGATCACCGAAAGTCTGGCCATGCGCGACGCCGTTTCAACTGCGAGCATCCTGGCCGAGCTAAAAAGCCTCGGCGTGCGCGTCGCGATGGACGACTTTGGAACCGGCTATTCGTCGCTCAGCTACTTGCAACGGTTCCCGATCGACGTGCTGAAAATTGACCGCTCCTTCGTTTCCCAGCTGGGCCGCGGCCGACCAGATGAAGCCATCGTCGAAGCCGTCATCGCCCTCGCTCGTGGCTTGAGCATGGACGTGACGGCGGAAGGCATCGAAACAAGCGAACAACTGACTCGCTTGCAGAAGCTAGGTTGCCAACGCGGTCAGGGCTACTATTTTGCTCGCCCGCTTACCGCTCCTGCCGCGACCGAAATGCTAGCCCAGCAAGACCAAACCGAAGAAGACTGGCTGGCTGCCGCCGCCTGAGCGGTTTACGGCTGCCGACCGGCTTCGGTTTTCGCCCTCTACACTGGCCTACACTGGCCAAAGAGACGGATGGTCGATGTCGCTCTCATGGTCGAGGGCCAGAGTGGCCTGAATTGGCCGCGCTGGCAGCGTCTGGTTGAAACAGCGGAAAAGCTCGGCTTCGCCGCCCTCTACCGCTCCGACCATCTTGTCGCAGCGCAGCCCCCGAACGAAGACGCGCTTGAGCTCTTTACGTCGCTGACCTGGCTCGCCAGCACCACCCGCCGCCTGGAATTCGGCTCGCTCGTCTCACCACTGACCTTCAGACACCCCATCCACCTCGCCCAAACCGCCGCCGCCCTCGACACGCTCTCGGCCGGCAGGTTCACGCTCGGCCTGGGCGCCGGCTGGTCCCGCCGCGAACACGAAATGTACGGCTTCGCCATGCTCGAGCCCATGGCACGGCTCGACCGCCTGGAGGAAGGCCTCCAGGTCATCACGTCTCTCCTACGCGCCGAACAGCCAGTCTCGTTCAGCGGCCAACACTTCTGTCTCCACGACGCCGTTCTCCTACCGCGTCCGCTGCGTCCCACTTCACCACCGATTCTGCTCGGCGGCAGCGGCCGCAAACGAAGCCTGCCCCTCGCCGCCCGGTTTGCCGATCAATGGAACGCGATGTTTGTCAGCCCCGCCCAATTCGCGGCTCTCAATCAGCACCTGGACCTCCTCCTGGTGCAACAAGGCCGCCAGCCCGCCGACCTGCGGCGAACGGTCATGCAAGGAGTCGAGGTGGGCCGCACCCAGGCGCAGATCGATGCCAAATGTGAAGCCCGCGCCTGGGCCTGGTGGCGTACGGCTGGCTTATTCGCCGGACTCGCACCATCATTACGCGCACGCCTGCAAGAATTCGAGCAAGCCGGAGCCGACCGCGTCATCCTGCAATGGCTCGACCTGGACGATGTCGACGGCCTACACCTCCTCGCCGACGCCCTTCTCTAACGGCGTCGGGCGACAGTCACTTGGCGCATCTGCCCAAACGATCTGCGCCAACATTGTGCAATCCGTACCACTCTCCCCGACCCTCCCATTAGTACGGCAAGAAATACTGGCCGGGCGGCCACCCTCTCGCTACTCTTGGCCAGGAGTACACGATGGGCTACCACACACGTCGAACCTTTCTTCGCACCGCGGGCCTGGCCTCGGCGGGCCTCGCTCTCCTGGTCGCCTGTGCGCCCCAGGGCGGTTCCGCACCAAGCCCCGCCCAGACCGCGGCGGCCGGCGCGAATACTCCTGCCACCCAAGCGCAAGCCGCGGCCGGCGCCCCCAAACGCGGCGGCACCCTGCGCGTCGGTCTTGGTCTCGATGCGGCAACCCTGGACCCACATCTGTCAGGCAGCAAGCTCGACCGACAGATTTATCACAACCTCCACGATCCACTTGTCACGCTCGATGAGAAATTGCAAATCCAGCCCAATCTGGCAGAGTCGTGGCAGACACCGGATCCCAAGACGTTGATCTTAAAACTCCGTTCTGGGGTCAAGTTCCACGACGGCACCGACTTCACGGCCGACGCCGTCAAGATCAACTTCGACCGCATGGCCAATGATCCAAAATCCGTTCGTAAAGGTGAGGTCGCCAATATCGCGTCCAGTGAGGTCGTCGATCCGCTCACGATCAAACTGAACCTCAAACAAGCGGACTCCTCGCTCCTGGCCGGTTTGACCGACCGCGCCGGCATGATCCTGTCACCGACCGCCTTGACCAAACTCGGGGCGGACTTCGACCGCAATCCAGTCGGTGCTGGCACCGGTCCATTCGAGTTCGTCGAATGGGTCAAAGACGACCATATCTTGCTGAAACGAAACGCCAACTACTGGAACAAGGACGCCTCCAGCGGGCCCTACCTCGACCAGGTCCGCTTCCGGCCCATTCCGGACGACACCGTCAAGCAGCAGAGCCTGCAAGCTGGCGAGATCGATGCCATCGATTACGTCACCCCACGCAACGTCGCCGGCGCAAAGAGCGACAGCAGCGTCGTGGTCGTCGATGTGCCGTCCCTGGCGGCGTTCTGGGTCACGCTGAATACGACCAAGCCGCCATTTGACAACAAGGCCTTTCGCCAGGCGGCGCTTTACGCCGTCGATATCGAGGCCATCGTCAAAGGCGTCTGGCTGGGCGTCGGTGTGCCAGCCAATGGACCTATTTCGCCCGCGAGCTGGGCTTACGATGACACCATCAAACCCATTCTCCGCGATCTGGCGAAAGCAAAAGCCAAACTTGTCGAGGGCGGCTCGCCAGACGGATTCAGCTTCACCTTCAACGCCGAGAGCACGCCCCTGACGATCCAGTTCGCCGAAGTCTTGAAGGCTCAATTGGCCGAGGCGAACATCACGATGAACGTGAACGTCATGGACAGCGCGCGCTACCTGGCAGAGGGTAACGGCAAAATTGGCCAGGCAGCGCTCTACTCCTGGAGCGGCCGACCGGATCCGGACGGCAACGTCTACCAGTTCTTCCACACCATCCCCGGCAACTCGCTCAACTGGTCCGGCATTTCGAACCCGGAGCTCGATCGATTGCTGGACCAGACGCGGCAGGTCACCGACCACGCCGAACGCAAGAAACTCTATAGCCAGGCGTTGACGATCCTGCGCGACGAGGCACCGGCGCTGTGGATC
>DASYKL010000544.1:0-4247 GCA_035995405.1 Chloroflexota bacterium | reverse complement strand
GCGACCGTTATCGCCGTTGCCAATCAGAAAGGCGGGGTCGGCAAAACGACCACCACCGCCAACCTTGGTGCGGCCCTTGCCCTTCGCGGAAGACGCGTACTGCTGGTCGACCTTGACCCTCAGGGTAATCTGACCAGCGCGTTCGGCCTCGAAAAGGACATCCAGCACACAGTGGCCGAATCGTTGCTCGATCGGCGTGTTCCGCTACCCGTCGTTTCTGTAGCCAATGGCGCCGCCAACGGCATAGCTCACGCCCAACACCTGTCGGTCGTGCCAGCATCCGTCGGCCTGGCCAGCGCCGAAGCGCAGTTGATGAACAAACTCGGCCGCGAGCTACGGCTGCGCGACCAGCTGCTCAGCGTCGACGATCAATACGACTTCATCATGATCGACACGCCGCCGTCGCTGGGCGTCCTGACGATCAACGCCCTGGTCGCCGCGACGCGTGTCATTATCCCCACCGAAGCGCGCTTCTTCTCGCTGCAGGGTCTGCAAATGCTGGAAGAAAGCATCGAGGAAATTTTGTATCTCAATCCGCGTCTGGAAGTCCTCGGTATCCTGCTCAGCAAAATGGACCGTCGGCTCAAAGAAGAACGCCAGGTGGCCGACTACTTGCGTCAGCGCTGGGGTGTGCGAGTCTTCGGTACTGAAGTGGGCACCAACAGCAAGATCCTCGAAGCGGGCTCGGCCGGTACGTCCGTGTTTCACTATTCAGGTGCAGAGCGGGCTGTTGAAACCTACCTGGCCCTGGCCGACGAGGTGCTAGGACGTGCCTAATGGACGGCAACGCGGTGGGTTCAACCCAGACCGTATGGCGGATCTGACGCGCGCTGTATCAGTCGTGCCAAAGATCGTGGAAGCCCCGCGCGAATCGCCCGCCCGCGGCTTTACCGAGGTCAAGATTATCGGCGTCGGCGGCGGCGGCAACAACGCCGTCAATCGGATGGTCGAAACCGGTGTCCAGGGCGTTGAGTTCATCTCCGTCAATACCGATGCCCAGGCGCTCCAGATGTCGACCGCCATGCGCAAGATCACCATCGGCGGACGCAGTGGCAAGGGCCTCGGCGCTGGCGGCGACCCGCTCCAGGGCGAACGTGCTGCCGAGATCAGCCGCGACGCGCTGACCGATGCCATTGAAGGTGCCGATATGGTGTTCCTGACCGCCGGTCTCGGTGGCGGGACGGGCACCGGCGCGGCGCCGATCATCGCCGATATTGCGCGTCGCGCTCGAGCGCTGACCGTCGCGGTCGTGACGTTGCCGTTCAGCTTCGAGGGTTTTCAGCGGCGTCGCTCGGCTGAGGAGGGCCTCAACCGCCTGCGCGGTAACGTCGACGCGCTGATCGTGATCCCGAACGATCGCCTGTTGCAATTGGCGGATCGCCAGATGAGCGTGATCGAGGCGTTTCGTCTGGCCGATGACGTGCTGCGCCACGGCGTCCAGGGGATCAGCGACCTGGTCACGATGACGGGCCTGATCAATCTGGACTTCGCCGACGTGAAGTCGGTCATGCAGAACGCGGGCACGGCGCTGATGGCGGTCGGCGAAGGGCGTGGTGATGGGCGAGCTGTCGCGGCTGCGCGGGCGGCGATCTCCAGCCCGCTGCTTGATGTGTCGATCGAGGGCGCACGAGGCGTGTTGCTGAACGTCTCTGGCGGGCCGGACTTGACGCTCGCTGAAGTGACCGAAGCGGCTGAGACGATCCAGGCAGCGGTCGATCCGGACGCCAACATCTTCTTTGGCGCGGTGATCCATCCGCGGGCTCAGGACGATGTCCGTGTGACGGTGATCGCCACGGGTTTGAAAGAAGGCAGCCGCGCGTTGCCGCCCGCCCGCCGCCCCGCGGCGCAGGAACCACCGCCACCGCCGCCTCCACCGACGCGTGACCCCGAGCCGCGACCACGGTTCAGTGCGCCGGAGCCACCGCCGTCGCGGGACCGCGAACCGTATCGTGAGCGCCCGCCCGAGCGTGACCGGCCCGCCCCCACGGAGTGGGAACGCAACCGCCCCAGGCAAGACCAACCGCCGTCATCGCGGCCCGTGCAGCCTGACAAAGACGATGACTGGGATGTCCCGTCGTTCCTCCGCCGACCCCGCCGTTAACACCCTCGCCGAATCCGCCGGCTAGAATGCGGCCAACGTGATCCCCAGTCTCGACCGGCTTGAGGCCATGCCTGCCGAGCAGCGACCTCGCGCTTCAACCTGGTTTTTCCGCGTCGTCGTCCTGCTCCTCTTCGGCATCCTGACCGCTCAGCTGTGGAAGCTGCAGGTCGTCGACGGCCAGTCGTACACCAACCGCTCCGCCGCTAATTGGCTGCGCCAGGCCGTCATCCCACCGCAGCGCGGGGTCATCTACGATCGCAACAAAACCCTCCTGGCGACCAACGCGCCGATCTTCGTCGTCTCGATTACCCCGGCCGACGTGCCCAAAGGGCGCATGCCCGAAATCATCATTCGGGTCGCCAACGAGCTGCGAATCCCGCCGGCCGACGTCCAGAAGGTGATCGAAGCGCGCCAGGCGCGCAAGGACTACAGCGTCTTCAACCCGATCGCCGTCAGCTTCAACGTCGATCGCCAGGCCGTCATGCGCATTTCCGAGCATCAGCTCGACATGCCCGGCGTCCAGGTCGGCGTCGAGTCCTCACGGCGCTATACGGACGGCACGCTGATCGCCCACATCATGGGTTACATGGGCGCCATCTCGGCCGATGAAGCCGACCAGCTACAGCAAGCTGGCTACGGGCTGGACGACCACATCGGCGCCGCGGGCGTCGAGCAAGCCTACGAAAAGGACTTGCGCGGCCAGCCCGGTAAACGCCTGTACCAGGTCGAAGTCACCGGGCAAGAGGTCGGCGAGTTGAAACGGCAGGACGCCACGCCCGGCCGCAACCTCGTGCTCGCCCTCGATCTCGACCTGCAGCGCGACGTCATGCGCATCCTCCAGGAAGGCCTGCGCAATGCCCCCGGTGGCGCCGCCATCGTCATGGATCCGCGCAACGGCGAAGTCCTGGCGATGGTCAGTACGCCAAGTTTCGACGCCAACATCATTGGCAACTCTGCTCGGGACGACGAGCTGCAGCAATTGCTGGTCGACAAAGAGCGCACGCCCATGTTCCCACGCGCATTCTCGGGCCAATACCCTCCAGGTTCCGTCTTCAAATTGGTGACCGGCTCAGCGGCGTTGCAGGAAGGCGTCGCCAACCGCGACACGGTTGTCGATTCGAAGGGCGTCATGTACGTCGAGTCCGACGAATATCCGGGTGTGCGGCAGGCCTTCAACGACAACGCGGCATACGGCCCGCAGACGTTTTTGCAGGGCATCGCCAACTCGTCGAACATCTATTTCTTCTGGCTCGGCGGCGGCTTCCAGGAAGGCAACAAGACGTTGTTCGAAGGGCTCGGCGTCGATCGCCTGTCGAAGTACGCGCGCGCGTTTGGGTATGGCGCACGCACCGGCCTCGATATTCGTGGCGAGCAGGACGGCACCATCCCCGACCCGACCTGGAAGCAATTTCACAAGAACCAGCCGTGGTTCAAAGGCGACACCTACAACATGAGCATTGGCCAGGGCGACGTGCTCGCGACGCCGCTGCAGGTGGCCAATACGACCAACGCCATCGCCAATGGCGGCATGCTGTACCAGCCGCATCTGGCGCGCGCTGAGCTCGACCAGGACGGCAACGTCGTGAAGGATTTCTCGAGCAACCCGCCAGGGCGCGCGGTACCAGTTGATGCGGCGAACTTGCAGATCATGCGTGACGCGATGGAGTGGGGCTTCGAGGGCCCCTGGCTCAAGTGGTTCAAGATCCCGGGCTTGCGGTTGGCTGGCAAGACCGGCACGGCTGAGTTCGAAGGACCGCTCGATGACAAAAAGACGCTGCCAACGCATGGCTGGTTCACGGGCTTTGCGCCAGCCGACAATCCGGAGATCTCGGTTACGGTCTTCGTCGAGCGGGGTAGTGGGACGACAGACGCCTCGCCCATCGCGGCGCGCATTTTCCGCCGCTACTTCCACCTGGCGGACGCACCGCCCGACCCGCCCAAGACGCCCGCCGCGCCCGAGCCCGCGCCCAAGCCGCCCGCCGTCCGCTAAGCCCATCGGCTCCACGTCCGCGGCGGCGTCACCGTCGTCAGGAGACAACCGCCTGGCGAGTCAACCGTGACTCAACCGCGTTAAGCTTGTGTCACAACGACGTAACAGCGATAACCGCGGCTGCCCTCCTTTGAGGCAACTCTGTCCGCAAGGTAT
>DASYKL010000543.1:0-2785 GCA_035995405.1 Chloroflexota bacterium | reverse complement strand
TGGCGCCGTTGACGATGCGGCTGAAGACGCTCTCGACGCTCGTCTCGGTCATCCAGTCGCCACTGTCGACTGTCCACAGAATCGGCCGGTAACCGAGGCCGGCCGCAATGGATCGCACGCGGGCATTGCGATAGCCCGCTGACGGACTCCACAGCGGCCGCGTCGAGCGACCGATCACCGCGCTGATCGTCGCGTCGGCCTCTTCGAGGTCAGCCTGCACCTGCGCGTCGCTCGCTTGCGTCAAATCAAAGATGGCATGCCCATGGCTGGCGATTTCGTGACCGCCCGCGGCGATTTGTGTGAGCAGGTCCGGGTGGCGCGCTGCCCACCAGCCCATGACGAAAAAGGTCGCTCGCTGGTGGCGTTCGGCCAGCGCGTCGAGGATGGCTGTGCCCGGTTCGAAGCCTGCGCCGACGTTGAAGACCAGCGCCACGTTCGGCAGGGTCGGGTCGCCGCGCGAGATTTCGTCGGCGGACACGGCGACGCGGGGCTGCTGCTCTTGCGCCGCGGCGCTGGTACCGACCAGGAGCCAGATGAGCAGGACGGCTGCGACGGCGCGGCCGCGCTGCCAGATGGTGGCCACCCAGAAAGTTTACGAACTGCTGCAAGCGCGCGCGGCCGATGGTGGTGGCAAGCCCCATAAATGTTGACGCCCGGGTAACCAAGGCGTAGGGTAACGATATATCAGCGATATATCGCTAAGGCAGTACAAGGAGTCTGCAGACCATGTTCAACACACCTCACGACCCACGCCGTCGCCATTTCGGCTTCGGCTTTTTTGGCCCAAACCGCCGCTGGGCGGACGCAGAGCCACCCCCCGATTGGCCGTTCGGTCGGTTCGGCCGGCGCTGGGGGTTTGGCGGCTTCAACGGCGGCCAGAACGAGCGATTTTTTGGTCGCGGCGACCTCAAAGTGGTCATCCTGGAGCTGCTGAAAGACCAACCGCGCCACGGCTACGACATCATTCGCGCGCTGGAAGATCGCATGCGCGGCTACTACCGCCCCAGCCCTGGGTCGGTCTATCCGACCCTGCAAATGCTCGAGGATCTCGGCTACGTGACCTCCAATCAGCAGGACGGCAAGAAGGTCTATTCCATCACCGACGAGGGCCGGCGCTACCTCAGTGAGCAGCAGCCGACGATCGACGACATTCGTTCGCGCATCACCGCGGGCTGGGATGCCGCGCAGCGCCCCGAGGTCGCCGACCTGATGCACGAGCTGCAGCAGCTCGCCAGGGCGCTGTTCCGCCATGGCACGCGCGGCACATTGCAGGATCCCGAGCGACTCAAACAACTGCGCGAGATCCTGTCCCGAGCGCGCAACGAAGTCGACAATCTCGCCGAGCGCCCGGCCGCCAGCCCGACGCCGCCCACCGGTGCTCCGCCGAGCGAACCGCGCATGGTCTGATCGGCTCAATCGTCGCTACGGGTGGTCCGACGTCGCCGGAGAGAAGAAAACCCCCTACCATCTTCGGCGCGCCGTGACCCAGCCTGTCGTCGACCTTGCTCCAGGTACCTTGCTGATTGCCTCGCCCGCGGCCGACGACGATACCGTCTTCGGCCGTAGCGTGATCCTGGTCGTCGATCGCGAGCCCAACGGCATCACGTCCGGCATCGCCCTCAATCGAACGCTGCCGCAGCGTGTCACCGACTCGTCGGCGCTGGCGCTGTTGTTCGTCTCAGATCCCGCCGCGCCCGTCTTCTGGGGCGGTCCGATGGGCCACGATCCGGCGGTCCTGGCGCAGTTCAGCGCCACGGACGGACTGGAATGGTTTCACCTGCCGCACGAGCAGCGACGCCCATTTCCGCTGCCCGACGTCGGCGTTATTGCTGTCGCCGAGCATCCCGGCCCGTTCGAGGATCGCATTGTCCGCGCGCGGCTATTTGTCGGGCTATGCGTCTGGGGCCGCAATCAGCTCGAAAAAGAGCGTGACCGCGGCGCGTGGCTGCTGCTTGAGGCGACGGCTGACGACCTGTTCTCGGCGGCGCCCGAGCACCTGTGGCTGGACCTGGTCGGCCGAGTTAGCTGAACGAAATGGCAGGCGGTCGGAGGTCGCGGCGCGTTAGGCTGACTGCAGCAGGAGGACGCATGAACGACGACGATTTCGCCGAGTTGTTCAAGACGCCATATCGGCCGAACAGAGACGCGACCTGGGATGACGTCGCTCGCGAGGTCCAGAATCTAGGCAAGAGCGTCGGCGATGCGTTCCGCGCGGCCTGGGAGCGGCAGCCGAACTACGACCGCGTCCAGCAGCTCGAGGCGTCGCTGCAGGGCTTGATGGCTGACGTGACGCACGCGATCGAGCTAGGGATCGCGACGCCTGAAGCTGAGCAAGCGCGCGAGCAGGTCACGCGGCTGACCGAAACAATTCGCGTCGCGGCAGAGCGGAGCACGTCAGAGTTACGGCCGGAGCTGCTGCGTCTGCTGCGTGAAGCGAACGCCGAGCTGCGTCGGCTGAGCGGTACCGACGAATAGGACTCGCGCTCACCGGCTGCGTCACTTGCCTGCTATCGACAAGTAGCGTCAGCGGCTGCGTCGCCTGCTGTCACCGACGAACAGCGTTACCGGCTGCGTCATTAGCTTGCCACCGACAAATAGCATCACCGGCTGCGTCGCTTGACCGCAGCGGCCCCGTCACCGGCTGTGTCGTTTTGCCTGCGACCCATAAATAGCGTCACCGGCTGCGTCGCCTGACCGGCAGCGATGAACTGTGACCGTGAGCGCCGCCTGCCCGAAGCGAGGAGTGCGGCCATTGGCTGCGCCGCGTGACCGGCACCGACGAATA
>DASYKL010000542.1:0-5270 GCA_035995405.1 Chloroflexota bacterium | reverse complement strand
CCGGATCTGCTCGACGAGCTTCGCGCGACCTACGCCCCCGACAGCAACGTCACCTACGATCGCAGCTTTGACGCCATCCGCAACGCCGCGGTGCTGATTCTCGATGACTATGGCGCGCATTCGTCGACCCCGTGGGCGGAGGAAAAGCTTTTCCAGCTGCTGAACCATCGGTTCAATGGCCGCTTGCCGACGGTCATCACCACCAATCAGCAGCTCGATCGAGGGGCCGTAGTTGGCGGGACGCCAACGCAGGAGCTCCGCATCCTGTCGCGGTTGATCGACCCGGCTCTGTCCCATGTGGTGTACATAGACGCGCCGCCGTACAAGCGCCCTGGACTGACGGCTCGTCCGCGCAATACACGCAGCCGGTGACCCTGCGCGCTGAAGAAGAGCAGATTGTCGCCTGAGCCAGCTGGCGGGCCGGTCATCGCGCTCGACGCTCGCCTGGTCGGCTACACGGCTGGGATTGCGCGGTACGCCGTACTGCTGGCTGACGGCCTGTCGCGGCTCGAAGGCCCGGAGCGGTATCTGATCGTCCGCGGGCGCCACAATCGCGCCACACGCGTGGGCGGACCGCAAACGCTGCAGCGGCGGGCCCTAACGCCGCCGCATCATCGATTGGAACGCTTCACCCTACCGCTCGAGCTCATCGCGGGACAGCCGTGGCCGGATTTGCTACACAGCATGGATCATGTCGCGCCCGTCTGGGGCCCGTGGCGGCAGGTGGTAACGCTGCACGATCTGGCGTTTTTGCTGTATCCGGGCACGCACTCGGAAGCCTCGCGCGTTTATTACGCCGCGACCGGCGAAAGCGTCCGACGCGCCGAACGCGACATTGCTGTTTCGCAACGCACCGCGTCGGATGCCGTCCGCTTGTTGGGCGTCGACCCGGCGCGGATCCGAGTGGTGCATGAAGCGGCGGCACCCGGATTCTCGCCGCGACCCCGCGCAGCGCTGGCGCCGCTCGCACAGCGACTGGGCTTCGATTCCAATCCAGACAGACCTTACGTGCTGTCGGTTGGGACGCTCGAGCCGCGCAAGAACGTGCCCCTGTTGATCGAAGCGTTCGCCCGCCTGCGACGCGATTTCGACGCCCAATTGGTGATCGTCGGGGCCCGTGGTTGGCTTGACGAGCCGATCTTTGCCGCGCACGCCCGATCCGGCGTCGGCGACGCGGCCCGATTTGTCGGTCGATTGGGAGAAGAGGATCTAGCTGTCCTGTACAGTCACGCCGGCGTGTTCGCCCTGCCCTCGCTGTACGAAGGTTTTGGTCTGCCATTACTCGAAGCAATGGCATGCGGTGCGCCCGTTGTCTCCAGCAACGCCGGGCCGCTGCCCGAAGTGGCCGGCGACGCGGCTGTTCTCCTGGCGCCGGAAGATCCTGCTGCGTGGGCTTCGGCCTTGTTCGACGTTGTGTCGAACAGTGCCCTGGCGACCGAGCTGAGGCGGCGTGGTTTTGTCCGCGCCAGCGGCTACTCCTGGGATCGCGCCGCGCTGGCCACTCGCGACGTGTATCGCGAGGCGCTGCTGGCGTGAGCCGGCTGCTCCTGCTGCTGCCAGGTGATCCGAAGGCGCTGGACGCGGGAGCGAAAATACGGAATGCCGGGCTGCTGCGCCTGCTGGCAAGCGACCATGAGGTTGACACGCTCGTGTTCGGGTCACCACCGCGACGATCGACGGTCAGGCGCGCAGCCGACATCCTGCGCAGCCCCTGGCCCGACATGGCCTGGCGGCTGTGGTCGCCAGCGTTTGCCGCGCGAGTCCGGCAGCAGGGCTATAGCGCGGTGCAAGCGGAAGGCATAGAGATGGCGCGCTATCTCAGCGTTGTGCCGCGCGAAAAGCGCATCTACGACGCTCACAACGCCGAGTTCTTGCTGCAGCGGCGAGTCAGCCTGACTGCCGCCTCACTCGCCGGGGCGGCCTATTCGCGGATTCAATGGCGGCGCCTCGAGCGCTTCGAACGGACGATCGTTCGCAATAGTCGGCTCAGCCTGGCGGTGTCGCAGCACGATGCCAATCAGCTGCTGGCGCTGGGTGGGCCTGGTGTTGACGTCCGGGTTATCCCCAACGGTATTGACGCCGCCGCGTACCCGTTCATCAGCGCCTCGCAGAAGGCGCCCGGGTTCGAGCTGTTGTTCCTGGCGAAGATGGACTTTCGGCCCAATGCCGAAGCGCTGCGCTGGTTTCTTGACCACGTTTTTCCGAGCCTGCCGGCGGTACGGCTGTTCGCGGTCGGGTCGCGCCCGCCGCGCTGGTTAGTGGCCGCGGGCCAGCATAACGACCGCATCGCCGTCACGGGCTACGTGGATGACGAGCGACGCTATCTGGCGCGGACCCATGTCCTGGTCCTGCCGCTGCAAACAGGCGGTGGCTCGCGGCTCAAGGCGCTGGTAGCTATGGCGAGTGGGCTGCCGATCGTCTCCACGCGGCTGGGCATGGAAGGGCTGGACGTCGAGCCAGGCGTCCATTTTCTCCCGGCCGACACGGCCGCTGAGTGGGTGGCGTCGCTGCGCCGCCTCATGGCCGAGCCCGCGCTTCGTGTTGGACTGGCGACCGCGGGCCGACAACTGATCGAGCAGCGTTATGATTGGTCGGCTTTGCGCCAGGCGGTTCGCGCTGCGTACGACTGGTTGCCGTGATGCGCGCGCCGCGGTCCGGGTTGCTCCTGGCGAGCGTCGGCTCGCTGGCGCTACTGCTGCTGGTCAGCGCGCTGAGCGGTGGGGCCTTCGACTCCCTGACTATCGACCTGCGGCACCGCGTAGTCGCGGCTACCGCGGCGCGACCAATAATGCTAGCGGCCGGCCCGCCGCCGCAAGTCGGCGTGAATGTCTTTCTCGAGCAGGAAGTCGAGTCGGCCAAACGTCAGCGCAGCATCGATCTGCTCCATCAGGCGGGCGTGACCTGGATCCGCCAGCAGCTGCCCTGGGAGCAGGTCGAGCCCGTCGCTCGTGGTCAATACGTCGATCCCAAGTTCGGCGATTCGACGTGGGCCAAGTTCGACGACATTATCGACCGCGCCAGGGGGGCGGGTTTGCATGTCGTACTGCGCCTCGATACCAGCCCGCGTTGGGCGCTGCCGCCTGATGCTGTCGATGGACTCGGCCCGCCCGTCCATAACGAGGACTATTGGGACTTCGTCGGCCAGGTTGCCATGCGGTACCGCGGCAGAGTCGAGGCGTATCAGATCTGGAACGAACCAAATCTGACGAGCGAATGGGGTCGCGCCGCGCCCGATCCCGCGGCGTATGCGCGCCTGCTGCGTGGCGCGAGCGAGCGCATACGCGCGGCAGATCCCGATGCCCGTGTCCTGATGGCCGCGCTAGCGCCGACGCTGACCGAAAACAACGACGCCCAAAATGAGCTGCTGTACTTGCAGCAGTTGTACGAGGCAGGAGCGCGCGGCACGTTCGACGTCCTGGCCGTGCAGGCGTATGGGCTGCGAGGCGGGCCAGACGATCCGCGCATCGATCCATCTGACGTGACATTTTCGCGACCAAGCCTGGTGCGACAGGTGATGGAGCGCAACGGCGACACCGCGACTCCCGTCTGGGCAACGGAAATGGGCTGGAACGTCAACCCGCCAAATTTCGCCGAGCAGCGCTTCGGCCGTGTCACGCCGAGTTTGCAAGCGCGCTACACCGTGCGGGCGATCGAACGCGTCGGCGAGCAGTGGCCATGGATGCAGGTCGTGTGTGTCTGGTACTGGAAGCGGCCGGACACGACCAACCGTGACCAGGACTGGTTCTGGTTCCGCCTGGCTGATCCGGACTTTTCGCTGCAGCCGGTGTACTACAGCTTGCGTGACGCGGCTTTGACGGGCTGGCGGTAACCTGCGCGGGCGGCAAGCCGTTAAGTGGGCTGTGCTGAGACGGCTCTGCCTGGCGCTGGTCGTCGTGGTCCTACTTGCGCAGCCGGCGCTAGCAGCGGATACCGAGCGTCTGCCGGGCCTGAACGGCGCACCGTTGTTTGTCACGGGCATCAACTACGAAGGGCCGGCCGACCGGGCCTGGCAGCTATGGGACGACGCGACGTTTGACCCCAGCGCGATCGAGGCCGACTTTTCCAGAGCCGGCTCAGCTGGCGTCACGACTATCAGACTGTTCGTCCAGGCGCCATTGCTCGCCGATATCAACGCGGGCAGGTGGGACAAGCTCGATTACGTGGTCGGTCTGGCCGAGAAGCATGCACTGCAATTGATCGTGTCGCTGCACGATTACGGCGAGCGTGATCTGGGCAAAATCACCGCCACCGCCGGACAACTCGCGCTGCGCTATCGAGGCCGGCCTGGCCTTCTGGCACTCGATCTGAAAAATGAGCCGAGGTTCGGGGATCTCGCCTTGACCAGGTACCCGTCTCAGCCGCCGTTGCAACAGCGGGCGATCGTCGACGCGTTGGGTGAGCGAGTAGCGCGTGGCGACATCGCGAGCTATCGCGCCGACGCCGCCAAAGGCGTGCCGTCGTATCTGTCGGACGACGAGGCGTGGGTCTACGTCAACAATCTGCAGCTGTATCGCGACATGCTGTCCGCGGCCGCCGACTGGGTCAAGGCGGGCGGCTATAAGGGCACGACGCTGGACTATCTGGCCGACCCGGCGGGCCAGGCCTGGGCGCCGCTCGTCAAAGCGCTGAGCGCCACCCTGGAAGCGTGGCTGGGGCCGCAGCTGCAAGCCGTTCGTAGAGCCGACCCAGGGCGGGCAGTGACGCTCGACCACGTGGACGTGGTGCTGGCCAGCCTGCCAGCCAACGACGCGCTCGATTTTCAGAGCGTGCATCGCTACCCTGCTCAGGGGGCGTCCGCCGTGCGCTCGAATCTGAGTCTGCTGGCCAAGCTGCAGCGGCTTCACCCCACGCCGTACCTCCTCAGCGAGTTCGGCTATGCGACAGATACCGTCCAGCCCGACCGCGCCGCGCTGCACGAAACAGCTATTTTTCTTGGCTTGTTGGCCCAGCACGCCGCTGGTGGCGCGAAGTGGATGCTCAACGACATGCCGCAGGGCTACAACACGCGTGAGCGAACGCTCGGCGCTTTCCGCCTCGACGGTGGCGCCAAACCGGTCGTCGCGGCGCTGGCGATGCTGCATGAGTACGTCAACGGCAGCGGTGCTGCGCCAGGTGACCTGAAGCTCGACGATGATCCAGACACTGGCTTGCGGTACGTCTATCGAGCGTCGGACGCCGTGTTCCTGGGGGGTAAGAAGGTCGACGGCGGGGTGGCGAGTTTTGAGGCGAGTGGTCCAGCGCAGTTGTTCGTGTCCTGGAGCGAGCCTGGT
>DASYKL010000541.1:0-2271 GCA_035995405.1 Chloroflexota bacterium | reverse complement strand
AAAGACTTTCGACGTCTGGAAGGTCGCCCCGGCAGTGGCCATCATCAGGCCGACGCCCGCTTGCGCGGCGATCAGCTCGCCGACGACGACGCCTGTCAGCGCGTGCCCCAGACCGAGCCGCAAACCAGTCAGAATAAACGGCACCGTCCCAGGTAGCACGATCGTCCGAAACAGTTGCGCGTCCGAAGCGCCAAATGAGCGCGCCGCTTTGATCAGCGCTGGATCGAGATTGCGTACACCAGCAGCCGTGTTGATCAGGATGGCAAAGATGGCACCGAGAAAGACGACGGCGATTTTCGAGTTGATGCCGATGCCGAACCAGATGATCAACAACGGAGTCAGCGCGATACGCGGAATGCTGTAGAAGAACGTGACGAATGGGTCGAGCGCCATGTTCAGGCGGCGGTACCAGCCCATCAGGATGCCCAGCGGCAAACCGAACACGATTGACAGCAAGAAGCCGAAGGCCAACTCCTGGCCGCTGATCCACATGTCGGGCCAGATCTGGCCTTTGGCCACGTAGGCCGCGAACGCAGTGGCGATATCGGTTGGTCCTGGCAGGAACAACTCGGGCACGATGCGGCGGAACGCGATGATCTGCCACACGATCAGGAACGAGACAACGGTCGCGGAGCCAATGAGGAGGCCTTCGTACCGTGCCAGTTGCCCTGGCTGGCCGGGGATGCGAGCGGCGGGGACTTCGGGCGCGCGCGGGTCGTCGGCGGCCGTCCGTGCGCTGATCGAAAAAGCCATGTTCAGGTTGCGCTTGCGCGCACCTCCTCCTCGATGCTTCGCCAGATCTCGTCCTCGTACTCGAGGAAGCGGGCGTCGCGTTTGATGTTCAACTCGCGTGGTCGCGGCAGGTCAATCTCGACGCACGACTTCACTCGGCCTGGGCGGCGACTGAAGACCACGACGCGATCGGCCAGGTACACGGCTTCCTTGATGTCGTGGGTGATGAACAGGGCCGTCTTGCGGGTTTCGCCCCAGATGCGCAGCAGCTCGCGCTGCATGAATTCACGGGTCTGGGCATCGAGTGCGGCGAACGGCTCGTCCAGCAGCAGCATCTCAGGGTCGGTCGCTAGCGCGCGAGCGAGGTTGACGCGCTGCTGCATGCCACCCGACAGCTCTGTTGGAAAGGCTTCTTCGAAGCCGCGCAAACCGACCAGGTCGATGAACTCGCGCGCTTTTTGTTCTCGTTGCGAGCGACCGTGGCGGCCTTGCAGCTCGAGGCCGTAGACCACGTTGCCGAGCACGGTTCGCCAGGGCAAGAGGCTGGCCTGCTGGAAGACCATAGCCCGGTCGGGACCGGGGCGCTCGATGGGTTTGCCGTTCAGCTCGAGCCGACCGCCGGAGATCGGCTGCAGGCCGTCTACGGCATTCAGGAAAGTCGTTTTGCCGCAGCCAGAGGGGCCGACAATCGAGACGAACTCGCCCGGGCGGATGTCCAGGCTGGCGCGATCGACGGCCATGAAGGGTCGAGCCGACCGTTCGATCCAGTAGTGAATCGAAACGTCGACGGCGCGCAGCTTGGCAGGCGCTGCCTGGTCCAGACCGGCATCGTATCCGGACCCACGAACGAACCCATTGCCAATGGCCACGTAACTCCCCTTATCGACGCGTCGAGCGCGATGCTCGTTCTTGAAGCTCAGCCCAAACCGCAGTCGACGAGAAGCATAGCGGCGGTACCGGGCAGGTTCAACTTATGGCGGTGGTAGCTTGGTTGTGGATAGCCCGCTGGCGTAGGCCCGCCAACCACCAAACAGAGTGATATCACGGTGCGTCCCTTCGGCCAACACCCGCGGATAGAGAATCCCGTCCACCACGCGGCCGTCGATCAGGTGGACGGGACCGCGATACAGGTCAGGCGGCTCGCCAGCTTCAACCTGGTCCAGAATGTCGTCGGGCACGCGGTACAACTCGCCGGGGACGGAGATGCCATCCTCGCCCGGGCCGACCTCGAACATACCCGGATGGACGTTGGCGATCGAGTAGATGCGATACCGCGGCGCGGTGGAGCAAGCTTCCAGGAATTCGGCGCCGGCGAGGTTCGAGTGGAGTTTCAGGCCGCGCATGAGCGTGCCGTTGACAAACAGGTCGACGCTCACGATTGCACCGCCACCGGCAACGCGTTCAGGAGGGCGCCAGACGACGCAACCCAGCCAAAAATCCCTCCCTGGGCAGTCAGCATCTTGAGGGTCATCGCCTGGAACTCGGGGAAGTAAGAGGCGATGCAATCCGAGAGCACCAGGCACTCGAACCCACGGTCGT
>DASYKL010000540.1:0-2834 GCA_035995405.1 Chloroflexota bacterium | reverse complement strand
GCCGAGCTGCGTCGCTCGGCGTCACGGCTGCGCGATCTGACACCCGAACAAATCGCCGCCGTTGATGCACTCACCACGGGCATCGTCAACAAACTCATGCATGGACCGACGGTTGCATTGCGTGATGCTGCCACCCGCCCTGGCGGATTGGGCCGCTCGCGCTTGCAGATCTTGCGGCTCTTGCGTTCGACACGAGGCAGGACCGCCTGAGCCTCTTATGACGCTCGATCTTCGCGCCGCTTCTTCGATCGGCGCCGCCCGCGCGCAGTTCCCAATCGCCCGGCCGCGACGCCTACGCCGCACCGAGACGTTGCGAAGGATGGTGCGCGAGACTCGCCTGTCTGTCGACAGCCTGATCTACCCGGTGTTCGTGGTTCCTGGAGCCGACGTGCAGGAAGAGATTGGCTCCATGCCTGGCGTCTTCCATCAGTCGGTGGACCGCCTCGTTGAAGACGCGCGACAAGTGGCTGATTTGGGGATTCCGGCGATGCTGCTGTTTGGTTTGCCAGGCAGCAAGGACTTGGAAGGCTCAGAAGCCTGGGCTGCCGACGGCATCGTTCAAGTCGCTCTGCGGGCCATCAAGCGCGCCGTGCCGTCGCTGGTTCTGATCGCCGACACGTGCCTCTGTGAGTACACCAGTCATGGTCACTGCGGCATCCCCGGCCCGGCTGCTCAGCCTGGCTTTATCGACAACGATCGGTCGCTCGTGCTGATTGCTCAGGCAGCGCTGGCTCAGGCGGAGGCTGGCGCTGACATCGTGGCGCCGTCGGACATGCTGGACGGCCGCGTCGCTGCTATCCGTTCCATGCTGGACGGCCAGGGTCTGTCCGACACGCTGATCCTGTCCTATGCGGCGAAGTACGCCAGCGCGTTCTATGGGCCATTCCGCGAGGCCGCTGACTCCGCGCCGCAGTTTGGCGACCGGCGCGGGTACCAGATGGACCCGCCGAATGGCCGCGAGGCATTACGCGAGGTGGCCTCCGATCTGGCTGAGGGAGCGGACATGGTCATGGTTAAACCGGCGTTGCCGTATCTGGATGTGATCCGCTCGGTCAAAGACAGCTACCCCGACGTGCCCCTGGCGGCCTACAACGTCAGCGGCGAGTACGCCATGCTCAAAGCCGCCGCCCAACGGGGCTGGCTGGACGAGCAGCGTTCGGTGATGGAGACGCTGACATCCATAGCCCGCGCGGGGGCCGATCTGACGATCACCTACTACGCCAAAGACGTGGCCCGCTGGCTCTCTCACGAGGCGTGAAATCTTGACCCATAGCGCTGCTTTGCCCTCCACCGTGCGGTCGGCGGAATTATTCGCACGGGCGCAGAACCTTTTGCCAGGCGGCGTGGATTCGCCGGTAAGGGCTTTCCGCGGGGTGGGCGGGACGCCTCGCTTTATCGCCCGCGGCAAGGGCTCCTCAATCTGGGACGTCGACGGCAATCGTTACGTCGACTACCTCAGCTCGTGGGGGCCGCTCATCGTCGGCCACGCCCATCCTGGTGTCGTCGCCGCCGTCCAGGACGCCGCCACCCGCGGCACCAGCTACGGCGCCCCGACCGAAAGTGAGCTCGACCTGGCCGAGCTGGTCAAACAAGCCTTCCCCAGCATCGACCTGGTCCGCTTTGTCAGCTCCGGCACCGAAGCCACCATGAGCGCGCTCCGACTCGCACGAGCCTTTACCGGCCGCCAGATGATCCTCAAATTCGATGGCGGCTACCACGGCCATGCCGACGGTCTCCTCGTCCAGGCTGGCTCTGGTCCGCTCACGTTTGGCCAGCCGGACTCACCTGGGGTGCCAGCAGAAGCCGCCGCCCAGACCCTGTCTGTTCCCTACAACGACCTCGCGGCGGTGCAAGCCGCGTTCGAATCCCACCCGAACGCCATCGCCGCGGTCATCGTCGAGCCGGTCGCCGGCAACATGGGCGTCGTACCACCGGCGCCCGGCTTCCTCGAGCACTTGCGAACGATGACCCGCCAGCACGGCGCACTGCTCATTTTTGATGAGGTCATCACCGGCTTCCGCATCGCCTTTGGTGGCGCGCAGGAGCGATTCCGCATCACGCCTGACCTGACCTGTCTCGGCAAGATCGTGGGCGGGGGCCTGCCGGTCGGCGCGTTTGGCGGTCGACGCGACATCATGCAGCTGGTTTCGCCGCTCGGCCCCGTCTATCAAGCGGGGACGCTCTCCGGAAATCCGCTGGCCATGGCCGCCGGCCAGGCCACCCTCAAATTGCTCAGGGAGCCGGCCGTCTATGGCCACCTCGAAACACTCGCCGCTCGCCTGGTCGACGGCCTCGGTGCCGCCGCCCGCGCCGCTGGCTTGCCGTATACGTCAAACCGCGTCGGCTCGATGTTCACGGGCTTCTTTGCCGCCGAGCCAGTGACGGACTACGTGTCTGCCAAGCGCGCCGACACCAGCCTGTACGCGCGTTTTTTCCACGCCATGCTGGCGCGCGGCGTGTACCTCGCGCCCTCGCAGTTCGAGGCTGGCTTCGTCTCGCTGGCGCACACCGACGTCGACCTGGAGGCGACGCTCGAAGCGGCGACGCACGCCTTCGCCGAAGCGTCGCGAACGCCGTAGCGCAGTCCTCGCCGCGGGCAAACAGCCCGACCGTGCTTGCACAACCCTTCGCGCGGGTGTATATTTCGCTCCACTCAAACTATTTACTCCTGCCGAATCATGTCGTCAGGACGAGGCAAACACCCGTATGGACGATCGCGTCGTACTCATGCAGCGCATTCTGGACTGTTCCGGATCGCTCTTTCATAACCTGAACCCGGCTCGCGATCGTGCCTGGCAAACCGTCGATCTGACGATGCCCCAGCTCAAGGCCTT
>DASYKL010000539.1:0-7850 GCA_035995405.1 Chloroflexota bacterium | reverse complement strand
AACAACGCATCGCATCGAACAAACGATTTGGCGTTCGTCGCGCCTTTGGCCACTTTCAGCAAGCCACGGTAGGCAGCATGCCCGCCGTCTTTGCTGATCGACTTCGACGTGATGGTGCTGGTCGTATTCGGTGCAGCGTGGATCACTTTGCCGCCCGCGTCTTGCAGCTGACCCGCGCCTGCGAAGGCCACCGACAGGATCTCGGCGCGCGCTCGCTCGCCCAGCAGGTACACGGCCGGGTACTTCATGGTGACTTTCGACCCGAGGTTGCCGTCGACCCATTCCACAGTCGCGTCTTCGTACGCCACGGCGCGCTTGGTCACCAGGTTGAAGACGTTGTTCGACCAGTTCTGGATCGTCGTGTAGCGAATGTGGGCGCCTGGCTTGGCAATCAGCTCGACGACTGCCGAGTGCAGCGAATCGGACGAGTACGTCGGGGCTGTGCAGCCCTCGATGTAGTGGACTCGCGAGCCTTCGTCGGCAATGATCAGCGTCCGCTCGAACTGGCCCATGTTTTCCGTGTTGATGCGGAAGTAGGCCTGCAACGGAATCTCGACCTCGGTATTTTTGGGCACGTAGATGAACGAGCCACCCGACCATACCGCCGAGTTGAGCGCGGAGAACTTATTGTCGGCGGCCGGGATGACCGTGCCGAAGTACTCCTTGACGAGCTCGGGGTATTCGCGCAGGCCCGAGTCCATGTCCAGGAAGACGACGCCTAACTTCTCCAGATCCTCGCGGATGGAGTGGTACACGACTTCCGACTCGTACTGCGCCGAGACCCCAGCCAGGAACTTCCGCTCAGCTTCAGGAATGCCCAACTTGTCGAAGGTATCTTTGATGTACGCCGGGACGTCGTCCCAGCTTTTCTCCGCCGTGTTCTCGCTCGGACGCACGTAGTAGAAGATGTTCTGGAAGTCGATCTCTGACAGGTTGGCCGCTGGCCAGGCCGGCATCGGCTTCTTGAAGAAAATGTCAAGCGCGCGCAGGCGGAACTGCAGCATCCACTCGGGCTCGTTTTTGAACGCCGAGATCTGCTCGACGATTTCACGATCCAGACCACGCCGCGATTTGAACGCGTACTGGTCGGGGTCGCTGAAACCGTACTTGTAGTCTTTGGTGAGATCTGCTGCCTTAATGGCCATGGGGAGTAGCCTCCTCCGCCTCGATGCCAAGGCGGCGCAAGATGGGATCGTAGCCTTCGGACTCGAGCTGGTGGACAAGCTCTTCGCCGCCCGACTCGACTATGCGCCCATTGGCCATGACGTGAACTCTGTCAGGACGAATGTAATTCAAGATGCGCTGGTAGTGAGTGATCAAGAGCACGCCCATGTCGGGTTGCTGTTGATGCACGGTATTGATGCCTTCGCTGACGATCCGCACCGCGTCGATATCCAGACCCGAGTCGGGCTCGTCGAGGACCGCCATGCGGGGCTTGAGCATCGCCAGCTGTAGCATCTCGGCACGCTTTTTCTCACCGCCCGAAAAACCTTCGTTCAACGAGCGCGTCGCGAAGCTCGGATCGATCTGCAGGTTCTGCATTCGTTCGGCTAACTCTTTGCGGAAACCCAGCGCACTGATGGCTTCACCGCCACGCACCGCTTTGACCGCGGCTCTGAGAAAATTGCCCGTGCCAACGCCAGGAATCGAGATGGGGTTCTGGAAAGCGAGGAAGAGACCCTTCTTGGCCCGTTCCTCTGGCCTCAGCGCCAGCACATCTTCACCGCCCAGGCGAACGCTACCTTGTGTCACCAGGTATTTGGGGTGACCCATCAAAGCATTGGCCAGGGTGCTCTTGCCCGAGCCGTTGCGACCCATCAGCGCGTGCACCTCACCTGGCTGGATCGTGAGCTCGACCCCACGCAGAATCTCGCGTCCTTCGACCGAGACGTGCAGGTTTTCAATTTCGAAGAGGACTGTCATGCGTGCGCGAATTCACCTTTGCGGGGATGGGTTACAGGTACTGCGTCAAGAGCTATGAACTGGCCGGCCGCATGCTGCAGTGCATCTGAGACCAGCAGGTCATCGAGCGTGGTCGAATCAAGCACCCCGAGAATGGCCGCCTGTACCCGGCTCCAGATCGAGCGCGACATGCACACCGTTTCACGAGTGCAGGCGCCGGGCAGATAATCTTCGGCCGTGCAATCGACGGGTGCGACTTCACCTTCCAGGATCCGATAGACGTCGCCAACGGTGATCGCTTCGGGCCCACGTGACAGGCGGTAACCGCCGCGCACGCCGCGCGTGCCTTCGACCAGCCCGGCACGGCGGAGCTCGCCGACCAGCTGCTCGAGGTACGCCAGAGGCAAATCCTCGCTGCGCGCGATTTCGGAGATGGACAGCAGCCGCTCAGAGCGATACGACCGAGCCAGCTCAGTCATCGCCCGCAGGCCGTAATGCACTCTCGTTGAGACTTTCATTGCGTTCCATTTCTTCGCTCGGCGGGGCCGTTCGACTACCCTTGCCACGGCGCCCAGACAGCCGTGACGTAATTCCTACCTATTTACTCGGAATTATGCCGTGTTGTACGGTATGCTGTCAATGACGTCACCGCCTCGCGAGGGAGCAACCAAGACCATGATTGACATCACCCCATCAGCCGCAGACAAGGTTCGCGAGCTGCTCGAAGAATCCGGCAAGAGCGATCACGCCTTGCGTATCTTTGTCCGCGGCATGAGCTGCTCGGGCCCTGCCTACGGCATGGCACTCGACAATGAGCCCCGCGACGACGACAGCGTCGCCGAGTTCAATGGCGTTCGCATCCTGGTCGACCCGCTCAGTGCGCAGTACGTTGAAGGCGCCCAGGTCGATTACGTCGACGGGTTGATGGGTCGCGGCTTCACCGTCTCGAACCCGAACCTCCAGGCCCAGGCCGGCGGCGGTGGCGGCGGTTGCGGTGGCAACTGCTCCTGCGGCGGACACTGATCCCTATCGCGTCCTCCAGGTCGCGCCTAACGCCGACCTGGAGGTAATCCGCGCCTCATATCGCCGCCTGGCGCGGCTCTACCACCCAGATCGCAACCCGCGGCCAGAGGCGGCCGAGCGTATGCGCGCCATCAATGCTGCCTATGGCGTGCTCTCGGATGCACGGCGCCGCGCGACCTATGATGCGCGGCGCTACTTGCGCCCGACACCCGGCGTGGCCGTGCAATATCGGCCCGCGGCCAAGCGCCAGACTGTCGTCGTCAGCCCGCGGCCCAGCAGCCCGCCGACCCTCCTGCAGCGACGGGTCGATCGCATCGTGGCTGTTCTCGGTGTGTTGCTGCTCATCGGCATCGGCGTGTACGTGATCAACGTCATTCCGCTCGCCGAGCAGCAATTTCAAGCCGAGCGCAGAGGCCTGACCACCGACCGGCTGCCGATGCCGTCGCTGCGCAGTCAACCGGCCGCTGCCAATCAGAGCGGCGAGCACATCATCGGCGCCCCAGTGCCTGGCCGTCTGTCGTCTGACCCCAACCTGCGCAGCTTTCCCGGCACCGTCCTGGTAGCGCCCCAGAGCCTGCCGCCGTTCTCCAGCCTGCCGGTCTCGCGGCTCGAGGCGACCGGTATGGGCATAGCCCGCTACGCCGTCTATTACGGCGACCTGACCGCGGGTGGCGCGACCATCTCGGGTTTGGTCGGCCGCGCCTCCTTCGACGCCGGCGCGCCGCATATCCCCGACTGCGCCCCAGAAGCGACGTACTGCACCGGGCTGGCGCCAGGTCAGACCGCGGGTTCCGGCTCGCCCGGCTATGAGCTCTTTCGCGCAGCCGACCTGCTGCCCGACTATCCCGCGTTCGTCACCCACCGGGTGTGCTGCAACGGCGTGTTCTGGTCGCTCAGCTGGTATGAGCCACGGGCCAACATGAGCTACACGATCGATCTCTCACGCCGAGTCGCCGCCCTGTATGGCAGCGCGGCCATCGAAGGTGATGCCGCCGCCGCGCACGCCGTGGCCAACCTGGCGTCGCAGCTGGTCCGCCTGCCCTAGCCGTCTGGTACGACTGTTGCTTCTGGTGCACTGCACCGATACTTGCCTGGCCGCCGTTCGGGCAAGCCGACTCAGGAATGCATAGAGCAGCCACTCCCACACTGACGCCGGGCCTCGCCCTTGCCAAAACCATCTACACCGAGAAGGGCGACATCCTGCTCGCTCGTGGTGTCGTCCTGACACCGCGGTACATCAAGGCACTCGAAGATCGCGGCTACTACTCGGTCTACGTCATGGACGGCATCGCCGACGACATCGAGCCGCTTGGTCTGATCTCCGATCAACTGCGCGCCTCGGCCGTCAACAACGTACGGTCTATCTTTGCGCTGATCAGCCATGCCACACAGGGGGTACGTGACCAGGCGGCAACGGACGGCGCGCATGCCCTGGTCGAAACACCGCTGCGAATGGGAGCGGACGTCGAACGCGAGCTGAACGGCATGGTCTCACTTGCCGAGGCGATTCTCGACGAGGTGCTCGACCAGGATTCGATCGCCGGGATGGCTTCGCTGAAGGCCCACGACACGTACACCTTCGAGCATTCGGTCGAGGTGGCCGTTTACGGCGTCATGCTGGGCAAGCGCATCGGCCTTGCCCGGGCGCTGCTCAAGGACGTCGCCCTGGGCTGCCTGCTACACGACATCGGCAAGCAGTACGTCGATCAGCGCATCCTCAACAAGCCAGGCAAGCTCGATCCCGACGAGTTCGAACAGATCATGCAGCATCCTTTACTGGGCTATCAGCTGGTTCGCCAGATGCCGATCGAGTCACCACGGCCGGCCCACATCGTCTTCCAGCACCACGAGCGCCAGGACGGGGCCGGCTACCCCAATCGCCTGTTCGGTACCAATCGCCTGGCTCGAACCGACCAGGAGCGCTTCGATCCGCGCCGCATTAGCTTGATGGCCGAAGTCGCGGCTATCGCCGACGTGTATTCGGCGTTGGCGTCAGACCGGCCCTACCGTTCGGCCCTGCCGGCTGACCAGATTTTCAGCATCATGCGCCAGGAGTCAGGCGAGCACCTGAACCGCGATCTGCTGCGCTCGTTCGTGACGTTCGTCCAACACTTCCCCGTCGGCTCGCACGTGCGCGTGCTTGGTGGCGTCTATAGCAACTGTGTCGGCGTGGTGTTCCAGGTGTCGCCGGGCGCGCCGGCGCGGCCGTTCGTCCGCCTCATGTTCGACGGCACGGGGCGCAGCCTGGGTGCCGGCCGCGACATCGACATGCGCCAGCAGCCGTCTACCACGGAATTACAGATCCTGCCCGACACCTCCACGTTGGAGACGGCGTCGCACCCCAAGGCGCCCATGGTCCGCGCCTCCTGAAGCGCGACGTCTGACGGCCCTTGCTGGGCCGGTCTGTACCCTAGGGGCTATGGCTTTTAAAGTGGGTAGTGGATCGCTCCAGTACGAGCTCGTCGAAAACTGGGAGCAGCTTCCGGCGGGCTATCGGCACGCCGACGTCGCCGGTGTGTGTACCGACGCGAGTGGCAACGTGTATCTCTTCTGTCGCGGCGACCATCCGGTGATGATCTACGACCGCAACGGCAAGTTCCTGGACGCGTGGGGAGAAGGCCAGTTCTCCTATCGCACCCATGGCATGTACATGGGCGGGGACAACTCGTTGTTCCTGGTCGACGACTCGAACCACACGGTCGGCAAATACAGCCTCGATGGCAAGCTGCAGTTTCGGCTGGGGCCATCCGAGACGCCGTCCGATACCGGCGATTACGACGGCAAGACAGCGGCCACGGTTACCAAAGCGGCTGGTCCATTCAATCGCCCGACCAACCTGGCGGTCGCTCCGGATGGCGACCTGTTCGTCAGCGATGGCTATGGCAACACACGCATTCATCGCTTCGACGCGGGCGGCCAGCTGTGCGAGTCGTGGGGCCAGCCTGGCTCAGGCCCTGGCGAGTTCCGCATCCCGCACAGCACCTGGGTCCATACCGACGGCCGCGTGTTCGTCTGCGACCGCGAAAACGACCGCATCCAGATCTTTAGCCCCAAAGGTGAGTACCTGACGGAGTGGCACGACGTGCAGCGGCCGCAGGACATCTTCATCGATAAAGACGAGCGGGTGTACGTCGGCGAGCTGGTCTGGCGCGCGGGGATGCAGTCGTTCCGCCGTGGTCCGATTGACGTCGAAGAACCAGCTCGCTTGAGCATTTTCGATATCAACGGCAACGTGCTGTTGCGCTGGGGTGGCGCCGATGCGGCCCAGCCAGGAAACTTCGTGGCGCCACACGGGATCTGGGTGGATGACCGCGGCGATATCTATATGGCTGAGGTAACCGACACGATAGGCGTCAAGCCCGGCATCGTTCCTGAAGGCACGCACACGTTCCAGAAATTCGCCCGCGTGTAGTTCGTTTGCACTCCCGGGACCCCTCGGCAGAATGGCTGCAGGAGGGGCTCCGGGGGGGCAGACATGCGTCCTCTACCGTCGTCGCCTGACACGACCTGGTCATTGCTGCCGCGCCGGTCGTATCGGCGTTAAGTTCGCCCAGCACATCCGCGCCTGCACCACCTTCGCGTGCGTTCATCGCCCGCGGCGTCCTCATGCTGTATCCGTTGCTGTGGATGCCCACCCGTCGACGGTCAGCAATTGGGGCGCCATTTTCGCTCTGTCGCGACGCTCTTTCAGCGCACCCTGATCGAGGGCATCTCGACCGCCGGAGTCTCAGGCCGGTAGCGCTAGCGTCGCCTCACGCACATCGGCAATCGGCGTCTTCAATCCGAGGCCATTTGCCACTCTATTGGTGTAGCAGTAGTACGCCACCATGTTGTTCAGGTCGAGGATGTCCAGGTCCTCCAAACCAACCGCGCGCAGCGCCGCCACATCCTCTTGCGTCACCCGTCCAGGGGTCAGCGTCAACCTCACCGCGTACGCCACCAGTCCATCCAGCCGCGCGTCCCCACTACGCGCCGCGCGTGGATTTTCCTGCACGGCCGCGAGAAACGTCGGCTCGAGTCCCAGCTCGTGCAGCTTGAACACGAGCCCCGACGAGCAATGCGGCGTCTCGTTCAGTACGGACGTCACCAGTGCCGCCGTCTGCCGCTCGATCGGCGACAGCCCCGACGGACACGCTTCCACCGTCTTGTACAGCTGCAAGCGCAGCATGACCATTTCCGGGTACAAGCTGCCCAGCTGGGTGTAGAGCGTTGGCTCGCCCAACCGCTGCGCCTGCCAGTCGTAGGCCTCTTTCAGTGTGCCGGCCGCGTCGCCATGCGCGATCGTGCGTATCCACGCCATGCGGCGCATGTTCGCACACCGCGTGGCGAACGCGCCGTCGACGTCAGCCGCGTCCGTCCATCTGCTGGAGATCGCGCTCGACCATCGCCACGATCCGCTTCTCGAGCCGCAATCGCAACCCGAGCAGGCGGTCCTTCCATTCTGGTTCCAACGCTTCTTCGCGAGCGTGGGCAATCGCCGCTGTCAACATGTGTTGCTCGTCGCGCAGCGTGCTCATATCGCGAGTCACGGTTGTGTCCGTCGTGGTGGTGGTCATGGTGAGAGCCCTCGTTTCTCAAGAGATTCAGATCGCTGGCGCCGCCGGCCGCTCGGGCAGCAGCCACGGCAGCCCCTCATTGAGCGCCTCGACCAGCGTGGCGTAGTGCTCGTGGCTGATCCATGGCCGCGCGAACAGACCTAGTGACGCGCCGAACGCCGCTCGCTCGGCCTTATGAACGTGCTCGGCGTGGCGTTGGTGTTCGGCCTTCCATGCTTCGAGCGCCTGCCGACCTTCGACTTCGTAAAACAAGCGCCGTCGCCACTCATCCCAGGCGTCCTCGACACCGGCGTCGTCGATGGCTTTCAGCGCCGCGCGCTCGGCTTCGTGGAACGATGCCAGATTGTCCCGCTCGTGGCGATCCCAACC
>DASYKL010000538.1:0-7460 GCA_035995405.1 Chloroflexota bacterium | reverse complement strand
GCCGAGCTGCTCCACGGGCATCAGCGTGATCCGCGCGCACAGGTCGGGCGTCTTGGCCATCGTCAGGATGTCGTAGCGTTCACGCAGCAGCCGATAGCTGGCCAGGCTGCGCCCCGCCTGACGCATGAACCACACCGGCGTAGCGTCGGACGGCTGACGACGGCAGGCGGCAAGCATCCGCTCGGCGCCGGTCATCGCACGGCTGGCGACGGTCACCCAGGGAGCTCCAGCACGTCGGCGATGCTGCCCGCCACGCAGGTGAAGATCGGTGTCTCTCGCTCGGTGTAGGCGCTGGCCTCGCCTCCACGCAGCTTCTCCACCAGGTCAAGGAAATCGGCCGGATAGTCGGTCTCGAATGCCACCACGAACTCCTGGTCATCGAGACCAAACGAATAGCTCGTGTTGATTTTGACCCGTGGAAACTCGTGGCCAATGCGGATGTGCTCGTCCATCGCCTGCTGCCGTTCCTCGTACGACAGGCGGTACCACGGCCGCTTCTTGACCATGGGGTAGACGAACAGGTACTGCCGACCGGTTGGTTTGATCCTGGTTCGCCGCCCCTCGCCATCGCCGTCGGCATGCACGTGCTTATCGACGTACTGCGACCGCTTGGTCATGGCCAGATAGGAATACGGCGTGTCGAGGTGGGCGCCCATCGGCGATCGCAAGACGGCCGCCTGTAGCTCCTGGAAGTCTTCGAGACGCTCGGTCACCATCCACATCAGGAAGTCGGCGTCGGCCCGTGTGCCCAGCGTGCTGTAGGCCCGCAAGACGGGTAAGCGTTCGGCGAATGGCTCGAGGGCAGCCAGTGTCTCGGTCCGCGCTGACTCCCGCTCGGTTGGCGTGAGCTGTCGCCAGCTCGGGCGGCACTTATAAAAGAGGTAGCGGATGTACTGGCGGACGGTCGGCGCCGGAGCTTGCCCAGCCTGGGGAACGGCGGTGGGCACAAGGGTAGTCATGAACAGCGAAGCTTCCTTAGGTGAAAGGCTATGGTACGGGTCGCCTCGCCTGTGACGGAGATGGCACCTACTTTCGTGGGGTACATCTCCCTATTCTTCGTATAGGTGAACGCCCCCACGCACTTGCAGCTCGGTCGGTGGGGCGCGTTTGGCGTCGCGCTCGCTGTCGTTGTACTCGCCACGCCGCTCTGGCTGCCGTCTTTCGGCCTGGGCCTGACGGTAAGTGATGCGCTTCAACCAGCCGACACCGCACTCGTCCTGGAGGGCACAGGCAAAGAGGCGCTTGACGCCGTCGAGTTGTGGCGCCAACAAGGCCTGGTACGCGACGTGGTCATCGTCGAAGCGCCAGTCAGTACGCACGCGCTGGTGGCTTATTGGACCGACTTTGTGCGGTGGGGTCTGGCGCCGGCCGCACCTACGCCCGCCGAGCACCTACGGGTGGTTCGCGCGCGGTCGACTCAGGCGGCCCAGCAAGCGGCTGCCGCTCTCCCGGCGCTGACGGAATTCGGCGGCCGGTCGGTGCTGATTGCTGGCGGAGGCGGCATCGGCTCACGGCTCGTCGCACGCGAAGTGGACTCGGTGCTGGGGCCGGTCGGGATTACGCAGCGCATGGTGCCGTACGGCGAGAGCGGCCGCGACCCAGGGCGGTGGTGGCAGAACGCTGACGACCGCCGCGCGGTGCTCGATAGCTGGCTCCAGCTGCTGGTGCCGTTCCTCAGCGGCTACGAAGCTGGCCCGGGCTCGTAGACGACGTAATCGCCGAACCGCGCCGTCTCCCGAAACTGGCTGCCGGCCAGAGCGCGCCCGAAGAGCTCGGCTACGTACGCCTCACGCTGCCAGACGACCAGTGCTCGGAGCGGCTCGCCAGCCCAGATGCCGTCGAACGGTCGCCCGATACTCAGCGCATAAACGAGATTGTCCTGATCCACATAGCGCAGGTCGCGACTGCGGATGGCGACCTCTTTGGCCGCGAGATACGTCTGCTCAGGCGCCAGATGACTATCGACCCAGGCGGCGGCCTCGACGGTACCGGTTGTCCCGTACCAGTAGTCGGTCTGATAGGCGGCGCGAAGTTGGACCCCGTCAAGCGCCAGAGACCAACCGACGGCCAGGCCAAAGAGGCCAGCGAGTGTCGTTGCAGCGGCCGCTTGCCACGGCAGGCCGGCAAGTACAGCGGCCACGACAATCGCCAGCAGCCACGCCCCGGCGGTCGGCTCGATTTGCCAGGTTCGCTGCAGTGCCCAATCGTCGCGGACGAGGCGGCCGGTGACGAGTGCCGCCGTGAGGACAGCACAGGCGGTGACGGTCGTCGTCAAGCGCGGTCGAGCGCACCACGCCTGAGCGAGAAGCGGCGCCGCCAGGGAGGCTAGCAACGGCACGAAGGCGACCTGGTACTTGGGAAACCAACCGGCGTTTTTATTGATGTAACCGAGCACGAATACGGCAACGAGGCCGATCAGCAGGTCAGCCCCGCGGATGTTCCAGGCCCGGACAAGTTGGCCGCCGCGGAGGGCGATGGCCAGCAGTCCCAGTATCGTCAGGCCTGGTCCGAGCCACAGCACGGTGGGCTGCATGGCTTCCACGAACGTGCCCGGGCTGACATAGGCGCGTCGCGCGATCTCGGCGGAGTCTTGCCATTGCACCAGGTTGACGCCGAACGGCATATCGAGCGGAAAGCCCAGCCAGCGACCGATCGCCAGCCACGTCACACCGAAGATCAGAGCGCCGCCGAGGCCGATGCCGACAGCATGCAGCGCAGCGGTGACAAAGCGACCGCGCAGGACTTGCCAGACGAAGAGGATGCCGACCAGAGGTAGCGGGTTGGTCATCTTGGCCCACAGCAAGAGGCCGAACAGTGGCGCGAGCCACAGCCAGCCCAGGCGCGTCACCTCGAGCCTGAGGTAGCCAATCAGAAACAGCAATGTCAACGGCAGCAGAATGGGGAAATCGATGTCGAGGATCAGCGTGCTCTGGATCGTCAGCGGACAGAGCAGCGTCAGTGCGACGGCAACGCCACCGCCGATCGAGCGCAGACCTGGCGGGCCGCGGGTCAGATCGCTCGCCAGGCGATAGGTCAGCGCCGCCGTGACCAGGCCGCTGAGCACACCGAGCAGACGCATGACGGGCGGCGTCCAGCCACCCAGTCTGGCGAACAATGCGTCCGCGTAGATGTACAGCGGCGGATGCCACAGCGCCCATTGCTCGCGCTGCGAGAAATCGCCGCGCTCGCTCATCCAGCCCTGGTTGCCATACGGCAAACCCGTTTCGGCGACGGCTTTGATGGCCAGCGCGAAGTTGGCGTCGTCGTACATCAACGGCCGAGTCAGCTGCGGCCCCACGAGCGCCAGATAAGCGAGCGCGGCGGCCACGGCGATGAGCGCTCCCAGGTTCCGCCACCAGGGCGGCGCCACGGCCGGCAGAGGGGGTTCCTCCCTCGGGAGAGAAACGCGGCGCATCTTTTAGCGGCCGAACAGGCGGTAGCGCAGGATCAGCCCGACCATATGGATGGCCACCCGAATCGTCGTTTCCATGGAACCGGTGATCTTGGACTGACCGACGCGGTCCCGATAATTGACCGGGACTTCTACCAATCGCTGGCGTTCGAGCAACGCCAGGCAGACCATCTCAGGCAGAAAGTGCGAGCCGCCGACCGTGAACCGGGGCAGCAGTCGCTCGACGGCCGAGCGCCGCAGCAGACGCAGCGTGCAGCCGCAATCAGAGAGGGACGGTCCGTCGAACAGCACCTGCAGCAGCTTGGCCACCAGCCAATTGCCCCAGCGCAGCTGCCAGCCCATGTTCGCGCCATGCCAGATCAGCTCGCGCGTCGTCCGCGTGCCGAGCACGACATCGAAGTCGTCTGCGTAGGCCAACAGCTTGAGGACGTCCTTGCCCATGAAGGTCCCGTCGGGCTCGGCCAGGACAATGTATTCGCCTTCGGCCTCGGACAGGCCGCGGCGTAAGGCGTTGCCATAGCCCTGTCGTGTTTCGCGCACGACTCGCGCACCGGCTGCCTGGGCGCGCTGGGCGGTCCTGTCGCGCGAGTTGTTATCGACGACCAGCACTTCGTCGATAGCCTCGAGCGAGCGGAAGTCGGTCACGGCCGCGGCGATGCCGGCCTCCTCGTTGTAGGCCGGAAAGACGATCGATACACGGCGACCCTGCCACATCGCCCGCATTATGGCTGGGCCTGGTGGTCAGACGAGGTGTAGCTCCTGCCGCAAGCGCGACAGCTCGCGCAGGGCCTGTTCGAGGAGCGCCTGATTGGCCACTCGGTTGAGCCAGCGCGACACGCCTGAGGCATGCGGCAGCGGCACGTAGATGCGGCCATCTTTGGGGAAGACCTGACCGACCGTCTCGGTCAGCGGCCGCTTGTCGAGATAGAAGTCGATGGCCATTTTCCCGATCAGCAGGACGACACGCGGCTGGATGAGCTCAAATTCACGATGCAGAAAACGCCGACACAGGGCAATCTCGCCGCGTGAGGGGGGACGGTCGCCGTTGCCGGATGGCGACTTGCCAGGGAAGCAGCGCGTCAGCGATGTGAGATAAACGTGCTCTCTGAAATAGCCGTCTGGGAACCCAGCGCGACTGAGCCACTGCTCGAGGAAGCGGCCCGCCGGGCCGGCGAAGTGGTAAGCCCGGCGATCGGTGATGCTGCCTGGCGCCTGACCGATGAGCATCATCTTCGGTTTAGCAAGCAGTGCCGGCCGGATGGGGTTGGCGTGCTCGAGGAAACCGGCCACCTGACAAGCCCGGCAAGCGGCGACCTCGTCCGCAAAGGCCTCCAGGGCGCTCGGGTCCACGGCCATCAGCCTACGCCGGGCGAAAGGTCCCACACGCGTGGGGAGATTTCCCTCGTCAAATTGCGCCAACCCGACATTTCGCACCCGGCAAGGCATCCTGGCGGGACGTCGCTTGACGCTCATGAGAACACGTACCTATGCTCAACTCAGGTCTGTTGAGGCGCCACGCTGACTCGTCCGTAGAACTGGGGCTCACGTCGAGCGGACGCGCGCTGGCTGTTTGTTCGGCTGGAGTGACATGACGCAACGTTCGTCTGGTGTTTTGTCGCGGGTTCGCCGCTGCGCGCTGTTGCTGGCAGCCCTCGGCGTCTTGCTGCTCGGCGCAGCTTGCGGCGCACCCACCCCGCAGCAAGCGTTCAATGCGCACTCGGAGTATGCGGCCGAAGGCGACAACCTCTTCTTTTTGATCATCGTCATGGGCGTCGTCATCGGTGCGATCGTCGAGGCCGTTCTCATCTGGGCGGCTATTCGCTATCGGCGCCGACCAGGCGATCGCCTGCCGCCGCAGATCCACGGCAACACCATCGTCGAAATCCTGTGGACCACTGGTCCGGTCATCGTCGTCGGGTACATCCTCTTCGTGACCCTGCCGGTCATCTTCAGGACACAGGCGCCGGCGCCGAGCGGCTCGATGGATGTGCGGGTCGTCGGCCACCAATTCTGGTGGGAGTTCCAGTACCCGGACGCCAACGTGGTCACCGCCAATGAGCTGCATCTGCCAACCGGTCGCGCGGCGAACCTGATTCTGTTGTCAGATGACGTGATCCACTCGTTCTGGATTCCGGCACTGGGAGGCAAGCGGGACGCCTTCCCCGGTCATACCAACTACATCTGGATGACTCCGGATAGCACTGGCGAGTTTCCCGGGCAGTGTTACCAGCTCTGTGGCTACTCGCACGGCAACATGCGCGAGCGAGCCATCATCCAGAGCCCCAGCGATTTTCAAACCTGGCTGACCGCGCAGCAACAGCCAGCCCTCACGCCACCGGCTACTGACGCGAATGCCACCGAGGGAGCCCAGTTGTTCCAGAACCGCGGCTGCGCTGGCTGCCACACCATTAGCGGTACGGCCGCGGCTGGCAAAGTTGGTCCCAACCTGACCCATTTCGGCAGCCGTCACACGGTCGCCGGCAGCATCTTCGATAACACGCCGCAAAACCTGCGGACCTGGCTCAAAGATCCACCTGGCGTGAAACCGGGCTCGATCATGCCGAACCTCGGCCTGAACGACCACGAGTTGGACGTCCTGGTGGCTTATCTACAATCTCTCAAGTGAAGGCACTCCAAGTGAAGGGTCTGACCGAATGGCTGTAGTCACCGCGCCAGTAGGACACGTGGGAGGAATGGTCGTCGCACCGCCGACGATCGTCGATCCTGCTTACCGCGGCCTGTGGAGCTGGTTCACCACGGTCGACCACAAGCGGATTGGCATCCTGTACGGAGTTTCCGCCGGGACATTCTTCTTGATCGGCGGCCTTGAAGCGCTCGTCATTCGCCTGCAGCTGTGGGAGCCGAGCAACACGCTGGTGACCGCGCAGATGTTCAACGCGCTGTTCACCATGCACGCCACCACCATGATCTTCCTGGCGATCATGCCCATGGGCTTGTTGTTCTTCAATTACATGATCCCGTTGATGATCGGCGCCCGCGATGTGGCTTTTCCACGCCTGAATGCCTTCAGCTACTGGACGTTCATCATGGGCGGGATCATGCTGAACCTCAGCTTCCTGACGGGTGGCGCGCCAGATGCAGGCTGGTTTGGCTATGCCAACCTGACCACACGCCAGTTCTCACCTGGCCCAGGCATCGATTTCTGGATGATCGGGCTGCAGGTGCTCGGCGTGGCTTCGCTGGCGGGGGCGCTGAACTTCTTCGTCACCATCATCAATATGCGCGCGCCGGGTATGACGTTCATGCGCCTGCCCATCTTCGTCTGGATGTCGCTGGTCACGATGGTGCTGCTGCTGCTGGCCTTCCCATCGATCACCGTTGGCCTGCTGCTGCTAATGTTCGATCGCTTCTTCGGGACGAATTTCTATAGCGTGCCGCACGGCGGTGACCCCATCCTGTGGCAGCACCTGTTCTGGGTCTTCGGCCACCCCGAGGTGTACATCCTGATCCTGCCGGCCATGGGCATCGTGTCGGAGATCATCCCGGTCTTCACGCGCAAGCCGCTGTTTGGCTACGCGGTGATGGTCTATTCGGGCATCGCGATCGGTTTCCTGGCGTTTGGCGTGTGGGCCCACCACATGTTCGCCACGGGTCTCGGCGCTATCGCCGATGCCGTTTTTGCTTCCAGCACGATGCTTATTGCCGTGCCGACGGGCGTGAAGATCTTCAACTGGATTGCCACGATCGTGCACGGCTCGGTCAGTCTCAAGACACCGATGTTGTTCGCGATTGGCTTCATCAGCATGTTCATCATTGGCGGCATGTCCGGCATCATGCACGCCTCGCCGCCGGCCGACCTTATTCAGCACGACACGTACTTCATCGTCGCCCACATCCACTATGTGTTGATCGGCGGCAGCATCATGGCCCTGATCGCGGGTGTGTACTACTGGTTCCCCAAGATCAGCGGTCGGATGATGAACGAGAAGCTGGGTCAATGGAACTTCTGGACGTTCACGATCTTCTTCAACGTGACATTCATGCCCATGCATTGGACAGGACTTCTGGGCATGCCGAGGCGCGTCTA
>DASYKL010000537.1:0-10098 GCA_035995405.1 Chloroflexota bacterium | reverse complement strand
CGCCAACCATGTTCACCACCGCGCAGAAATTGCAGAAGAACGGGCAGCCGTAACTCGAGTGATGCGCCAGCGTGCGTTTGCCCATAAATGACGAACGCGCATAACGATTGACGTCGATCCGGTCGTACGGAAAATCCGGCATGGAGTCCGGGTGAGGAATGGGTGCCGTCGCATTGGTGATGACCAGGCCCGACGCGTCGCGATAGGCCAGCCCGATGAGATCCCGCGGGTCTTCGTTTTTGGCCAGGCGGTCGATCAAGGACTGAAAGACGACTTCGCCGTGGCCGCGGACGACCCAGTCAATGTAGCCGGACTTCAAGCAGACGTCGTAATGCTGCGTGGGAAAATAGCCGCCCCAGATGATTTGCAATTGCGGGTGGCGGCTCTTGAGCTCGCGGCACAACGGTGTGGCGTCGGTCAACTGCGGGCCGGGCATGACGGTCACCGCCAGCATGTCGACGCCATCCTCGCGGACCATGCGGTCGATCGTGTCGAGCGCGTTGCGGTCCAGGTTGCCGTCGACGATGGTGTAGGGGTGGCGGTCTTCGAGCAACGCGCCGAGCGCCAGCAGCGACAGGGGCATGACCGGCTTGCGCCGTGCGGAGCTTGGCGGGTTGTACAGGACTAGCATCGGGTCACCAGGTATACGCTCATCACTTCATTGACAAAATCTCGCTCGGCGACGACCCCGTGGCGGAAGCCACGGCTCGCCAGAGCATCCAGAAAAGCCGCCGGTTCGCCATCGGAGGACAGCACCACTAAGGCGCGACCGTTCGGTGTGAGATGCTCATCAAGCTCCTCTGAAAAACGCTCGATGATGTCGGCGGAACGCCACGCGCGATCCAGCGCGGAGCGCGGCACGCCGCGATAGTACGGCGGATTGAACAACACCACATCGAAGCGTTGATCGCCAAGCGGCGCAAAGAGGTCTCCCTCACGCACCTCCACGTCCAGGTCGTTGAGCAGCGCGTTGGCGCGGGCGCAGCGCACGGCCGCCGGGTTGATGTCAGTTGCGGTGACGCGCCCGCCCGCGCGCGCCGCGGCGAGTCCTGCCGCACCGGAGCCGCAACCGAGGTCCAACACGCGAGAGCCCGGCGGCACCAGGCCCGCCCGCGCCACGACCGACACGAGCAGCGCGCCCGAGCGTAACAGCTTCGGATTGAACACGTCCGGCAGCACCACCAGGCTCAAACCATCCACGGTTTCGAGGACCGTCCGCTCATATGTTCGGCGGTCCACCAGCGCCAGCTTCGTCCGCAGCACCAGCCGCCACGCCCTTCGGAGTAGCGCTTCGTCGCCCGAGCTGCGCCGGGCCCTGGCCGCCACCGCGCCGGAAGTTGGCCAGGCGGATGCTGGGCGCACTGGAACCATTTGCTCGTCTATCGCGCTCGTGCTCACGCGCGCTCCACTTCGCGCTGCGTCAGCAGCATCCCGAGCCGACCGATCCGCGCGTTGACGAACGTCTTGGCCCATCTCGGATAGCTCCGCTCGCCGGTGCGACGCTGACGATGCAGCGCCACTTCGCTGACCATCCAGCGCGTGGCGTACTGGTAGTACCGCGGCGAATGGCGTCCAGTGACCGTGTAGTCCCGATCGGAGCCATCTTCCCACGCCTGTCGCGCCACCACCCGGTCGGCCACCGCCGAGTAATACGGAGTGCCTTTGATCGGGTACGCCACGGTGGTCAAGAAGGTGTTCGGACCGGCCAGTTTCAGGTGTTCGACCGTTTCCTCCAGGTCGGTCCGGTCTTCGCCGTCGTAGCCCAACATGATGAACATGCCGACTTCGATGCCGTACTTCTGGAGCAGGTGGACCATACTCCGCACCCGCTCGGCGTTGGTCCGTCGCTTCATCGCGTCGAGCACTTTCTGCGAGCCGCTCTCGGCGCCGATCCACAAGCGGTAGCAGCCCATGCGGGCGAGCGTCTGAATGACTTCTTCGTTCAGCCGGTCTTCGCGCGAGATTGTCTCGAACGGCAAGCGGAACCCGCGCTGCTCCATCGCATCGGCGTATTCGAAAAGCCACTTGTGGTTGATGGTGAAGACGTCGTCGGCGTACCACAACAGGTCCGGGTTGTACGTATCGACGATCTGTGCCACTTCCGCCACAACGTTGGCTGGCGAGCGACGACGATGCGAGTAACCGAACACGGAGTGGCTGCACCAGGTGCAGGTGAAGGGACAGCCGCGCGCGGTGATCAGGCTGACGGAGCCCTGGCCGTGGTGTTCGCGCCAGACGTCGATGTATTTCTGCTGATCGATCGCGGCGCGATCGGGGAACGGTTGGGCGTCCAGGTCGGCGATCTGCGGCCGCGGCTCGGTTCGCACGATCTCACCGTTGTCGTTGCGGAACGCGATGCCCTGGATGGTGTCGAGGTTGCGCGGGCCGTGCTTTTTCAGGTGGGGGACGAGCTCCTGGAGGGTCAGCTCACCTTCACCGATCGCGATGACGTCGGCGCCATGCGACAAATATTCGTCCAGGTAATTTGCCGGATCCGGTCCACCCACTACGACAAGACTGCCCGCCTCGCGCGCGGCACGCATGACCCGCAGGACGACTTTGCGCGTCATCAGGTTGCTGTAGACACCCACTATCGGCGGCTTTTCGCGAGTGATAAACGCGGCCAGTTCGTCGAAGCGGGCAAACGTGGAGTCGAACAGGTGGCTGTCTACGCCATGCGCCTTGAGATGCGAGTTGACGTACAGCAGCCCCAACGGCGGGTATGGCTTCATCACCGCCAGCTCGTGCGGATCCTCGAACAGAAAGTACCCGTGGGTCAGCAGCACGTCCATTGCTCAGTCCGCCTGCCGCACCGTGTCTCCGACCGGGCGAAAACTGCTACCTGGCTGCAGCCGCATTATTCCGTCGCTGCCTCAACGGGGACGAGATTGATCAGCCCCTGGTGAGGCGCCCTGGCCCGCCGTTCGAGCTCCAGCCGCAGGATCGGCAGCGCCAGCTTGGCATAGAGAACCGATCGCGCCAGCTTCAGGTGCCGTCGCCGCAGGGTCAACGGTTGTCGTAGCGCCGGCAGCATTTGATCCCACGCCCGCTGGGCGCGAAACTCGCGATGCAAGACCCGGTGCAGCCAGCGATAAAACGCGGTACTGAACGGACCGTGGTACAGCATCGCCAGGTCTTCGGAGTCCTGCCAATTCTGCTTGCTGCCAAGCTCATGTTGTACGGCCGAGAAAAACCGTGTCCCAGGCAACGGATACGACACCGACATACCGATATCGTCCGGATGGCAATCGCGCACCATCTGCAGCGTCTTTTCCACATCCTGGCGAGTCTCGCCGGGATAGCCGAATTGGAGAAAGAAACCAACCTTGATCCCCGCCGCGTGGAGACGACGCGCGGCCTCGTAAATGTTCTCGACCTGCGTGCCTTTTTCCATCGCGTCCAGGATTTTTTGCGAGCCGGACTCTGCACCCATCCAGATCCGCTCCGCGCCTGCCCGCCGTAACGCGTCGATCGTGTTGCCTTTGAGAATCAAATCGACACGCTGCAAGCTCTTGAACGGCAAACGCGCGTCCTTCTGCTCGACCAGGTCGGCGAATTGCTCCATCCACCCGGGGATCAGGCCGAAGATGTCGTCGACGACCCAGATGTGGTCTGGCGCGTAGGTCTGCTTCAGCCAGGCGAATTCGGCGGCCACGTTCTCGGCGGAGCGCACGTGGTAGCGCTGACCCCAGATCGGTTTGGCGCACCAGTTGCAGTGGTACGGGCAGCCGCGTGAGGTAGCGACGTTCATCGAGTAGTAACCGTGGTGTTCGACCCACACGGCCCGATAGCGTTGGATGTCAACCAGGTCCCAGGCAGGGAACGGCAGCGCGTCGAGGTCTTTCAGATCAGGGCGCCGCGGGTTGACGCGAAGTTCGTCGCCGCTGATGTAGGCCAGGCCGAGGATGTCTTCCGCTGGCGGCGCCGCGGGTTTGCCGTGGAGGTGGTCGAGCAACTCGCCGAGCGTCTCCTCACCTTCGCCGACCAGGACGTACTGGGCGCCGGCGTCGAGGTAGGCCTGGGCGTGGTCGGTGGCGTCGGAGCCAGCGACGATGACCAGGCACCCACGTTTGCGGGCCAGGCCGATCATGGTGAAGGCGGCGTCGCGCATGCGCAGCAAGCACATCTTCGACAGGTAGTTGAAATTGTCCTCGTACAGGACGGCGATGGTCGGCTGATGCCTTTGTAGGGCCAGGTCCCACTCGGTTTCGGAGTCCGCCAGCATCGCGTCAAATAGCGCCACGTCATAGCCGCGACTTCGAATGAAGCTGGCCGCGTACAGCGTTCCCAACGGCGGATATGGCTGCATCGCCGCAAACAGCTTGGGATCGAAGCGCAAGAAGTACGACTGGCCGAACAGGACCTTCCCTGCCGCCGCGATGCGCGCGCTCATGGCTGCTCCACCGCGCGCAGGCGGTCCTCGTACCGTGCCAGCGTCTGCAGGCCGTGATCGCCGAAATGACCTTTGCACCAATCCGGCCCGAACGCCGCCTCGAGATGGCCGTTGCCCTGTCTCCCCAGCTTGGCGAGCTTTCGCGTCATCTCCCACCGCTCCACGGCCCCACCGAGTGGCGTGCGCAGCCCTGTCTCGACCACCCGCCGAGTCCAGGGCGCGCGGGGGTCAACGACCGCCAGGCGATGCGGCGCGCCGCCCGCATTGGGCAGGTAGCCCTGCGTCCAGCGATTCAGCTCGCGGAAGCGGTTGTACGTCGCGCTGCCGGTGAGCGGCACCATCTGCGCCACTTCGTGGGCGGTGAACAGATTCCGCTCTGGCAGCTCCAGCGTTCCCGCAGACAAGAAGTAGTTCGGGCACAGCTCGACATGGCGCAGCGCAGCCAGGCGGACCAGGCCAATGACCATCGCCCGGCAGAGCCACAGGCGGCCCGGCTCGGTGACGATGAGGAAGTCGATATCGGCGTCGGCCAGGTTGTCCATGGCCAGCGCGCCGGTGACCGCGATCATCTTCACGAACGGCAAGTTGCCGAGCACGTGCCCATAGCGCACCGCGCGACGCCAGTACTCGGCGGCTTTGAGGCCCCGCACTTTGCGCGTTTCGACGGCGGCCTCGCGGCCGACCAGCGAGTAGAACTTGCCCACGCGCGTCAGGCTGGCGTTGAGCCGCGCGCTGCTGTTGAGGGTCGCTCGGACGGTGCCGCGGTTGGCCTGCACGCCGATCAGGTAGCGGTGAATTTCTTCCGCCGTGAGCGGGTAATCGAACACGTCGGCATAGGCCACCGTTTGCACGATGGCACGCTCGAGGACCGCGCGGCCTGGATCGACTTTGTCGGTGCGGCTGCGCCGAGCCTCGGCCGTAGCGGCCAGGGTGCCGCTCCTCATTGAAGGCTACGGTACACCTCTCCGTGCCGGCGTGTATCAAATTGGCAACACAGCGTCAGCCACACGGCCATCCTCGCGACGATCGCCCGCGAGTGGGCCGTGCGAGCGGCCAGGGGCCAGGGGCCGGGGGCCAGGGCCTGAGCCGGGATGGCTGCGCCACCTCGTATCGTGGGGCTCAGCCGCCTACTGTCCAGTCTCGGCGCCCGCCCGCCGAGCCGCTGCGGCGTTGAGTGGCCCCTTGGCGGCAGGAAATGGGTCTTCCTCCGCCGCAGAAAGCGCCGCCGAGCGCGGTAGGCTTAGCCTCCGTGGCTTTGTCAGCGACGCCGCGCGGCGACCGCGGCACGGCCCCGCTGTCCTCGGCTTCCCGGCAAGTCGACCCCGTGTCCCGCGCCTGGGCGGTGGTCGCCTCGGCTGGCGTCGTGCGGCTGGGACTCGGTTTCGTTGCGTCGCTGGTGATCGCGCGGGCGCTCGGCGCGGCAGACTTCGGCGTCTATGCCGTGCTGGCCGCGACCGTGGGCATCGTCGGCGCGCTCGCCGAAGGCGGTCTGACCGAAGCGGCCGTACTGCGCATTGCCGAAGTCTGGCCCAAGCAGCCGAGCAGGGCCGCGCAAGCCACATCTCCCGCGGCTGAGCCTCGGCCACCTGCGGCTGAGCGTCCGCCCCGCGCCGCTGAGGCGTACGCTCCGGCGGCTGCGGGGTCCGTGAATCCGCCGCGCGCCGTTGAGCGTGCGGCACCCGCCGCTGCGGTTGCGGCTGCCGCGGCCGAGCGGGCGGCCGCGTTCTTCTGGCTCCGCTTTGCGCTGGCCGCCGTGGTCGCCGCGCTTGGCTGCCTCACGGCCGGGTTCCTGGCCGAGCACTGGCTCAACGCCCCAGCGGACCTCCTCCGCTGGGCGCTCATAGGTGTCGTCGCCACTGCCGCCAGCGGCGCCGTCAGCGCTGTCCTGCAAGCAACTGGCGCCTTTGGGCGCATGTCCTCACTGACCCTCGTCAACGCCGCGCTGACCGCGCTCCTGGCGCTGGCGCTGATAGCCGTCGGTCAGCTCACGCTTCTGACCGCCCTGATCATTCTCGGTATTGGTACGTCCCTGGCCGCGTTTGCCGTCGGCTGGCGGATGCTGCCCCCGGGCTTCACCCTCCGCTGCCCATCAGCACGCACCATCCGCCACGAGGCCGAACAATTGCTGCGGACAGGTCGCTGGCTCTGGCTCGCTAGCCTGTTCGCCATGCTCACCGCTAACGCCGAAGTGCTGCTGCTGAATCACTGGGCCGCCCTCCCCGTCGTTGGCGCGTACGCTTTGGCCCTCAGCCTGGCTACCAAGGCCGACCTGGTCAACCACAGCCTGTACACCGTCTTGCTGCCAGGAATGGGCACACTCCGCGAGCGGCACGCCCTGACCACGTACCTCAAACAGTCCCTGGTCCGCGGCGGACTGATCGCCATCGCTCTCCTGGCTCTGGTGCCCCTCGCGCCACTGGTGATGACCCTCATCTACGGCGCCGAGTTCGCCGCCGCCATCGTGTTCTTGCAGCTGCTGCTTGGCGTCATGATCTTCGACGTCCTGCTGACGCCCCTCTTGTTGTTACCGCTGGCGTATCGCCGGCCGCGTCTGCTGGCCGCCGGCGACGCGACACGGGCCATCGTGCTCGTGCTCGCGGCACTGGCGCTGATTCCGCTGCTCGGCGCATACGGCGCCATCGTCGCTCGCTTTGCCTCGCGCGTGAGCGGCGCGCTGGTGGTGCTGACGCTGCTGTGGTCAGACCGCGCGACGCTCGAGGTCCAGCACGAAAAAACGGCCGCCATCACGCACGAGCGGCCAGCGGCCTGAGCGTACGTCCAGCCACTCCAGGATTCGTGCGACTCGTTGCGGAATTCGCCGCACGGTGTGCGGCGGCCGCACCGCGCCGAACCCATACGCCGCTCGTTTGAAAAAATGCGGCTGAAAAAAACGCCGGTACGCCTCGTCTGCAAAGTACAGCCGGTGTGGCACGGCCTCGCTGCCGATGGTAAACAGCCGCGTCTGCTCATGGCCGACGCGGGCCGCCGCGGTCCACTCGCCATGTCGCACATAACCTAGCCACTCCCAGAAGCTGAAGCGATTGAGCATGTGCAGTACCATGCGACCGCCGGGCCGCACCAGGCGCGCCGCATCGTTGGCGAATCCGCTCAAATCGGACAGCGCACTGAGGCCGGCGAAGGCCGACAGCAGTCCGTCAAAGGGTCCATCTTCCAGCGTCCCGAGTGTTTCGATGCGCCGGACCTGCGCCTGGACCCGATCGGCAACGCCTGCGGTTACGGCATTGCCGCGAAGCCGCGCGACCATTTCGCTCGAGCCGTCGACGGCAACCACACTGACGCCCCGTCCAGCCAACGCGATAGCGTCGATGCCCGTGCCGCAGCCGACGTCCAGGATCCGGTCTCCCGCGTGGAACACGCTGGCGAAGTGGACGTGCAGTGCGCGCCGCATCCACGCGTCGCCGGCGACCTGTGCGTCGTACCCGGCTGCGATCGCGTCGTACGCCGCGGTAACGCTCAGACTGGCGTCCTCCGACCGAGCGACAGCGTGCACACGCACACCTTGCAGATCGGATTCGTCTTCACGTCCAGATCGCGACGGAACGCAATCGCCGGCGGTGCATTGAGGATGTCGTCGAGCGGTTGCTCGTGGATGCTGCCCATGGTGGGATGGAAAAAGCACGGTCGCACCTGTCCGTCTGCTTCGATCACCGCCGATACCCAGGGCGCGTTACAGACGGTTTCCGGAAACTCACCTTGCCTGTTCAGCGCGGCATAGTATTGCGGCAAACGACGCAATTTGTCCGGACTCTCGGAAATGAAACCGCTCGCGAAATCCAGCGGGAACCGGGCGATCGTGTCTTCGACGACCGCCCCGAATTCGGCCGCTTCCGCGGCATCGAGCGCCACCTCTGAAGCGCGGGGTTCGTCCCACGGCGTTTCGCGATTGAACGCGGTAGAGGATACATCCACCGACATGAACGAGATGCGATTCAAGCCAATGGCGTGCGCAGCCTCGATGATGTTTGGCAGGTCGCGGAAATTAGTCCGCTGCAGGACGCATCGCGCGCTGACCGGATAAGCCGATTGCCGTGCGCGCAGCGCGGCGATGCCTTCCGCCATCCGCTCGAACGCGCGCGGTACACGTCGAACGGCATTGTGTGTTGCGGCGCTGCCGTCGATGGACACGATCACCTCGTCACACCACCGCACTACGTCAGTGGCAAAGACGTTCAACAGCAGACCGGTCGACAGCAACGTGATCTTGATGTTCAGCTCTGCCAGCAATTCGCACAGCGTCCACAGATTCTGGTGCATCAGCGCTTCGCCCCCGGAGAGGACGACACGCTGGACGTGCAGGCTCCGCAAGGCGGGGAGCTGGCGGGCAATGTCATCGCGCGTGAGCTCGCGTTTATCGGCGTTGGCCTGCCAGATGTCGCACATGACGCATCGACAATTGCACCGGCTATGGGCCATCAGGACCAGCATCGGCAGGCTGTGGATGCGGTGGGTGGTGCGGGTTGCCTGCCGACGCAGCGTTTCCACCGCGGAGATGGCGATCATCGGCTGCGCCCCACGATTACCGGAAAGTGGGCTGGTTCGCGCCGCGCGCGCAGGCCATTGACGGCGCGGCGTACGGCCGAAGTTAAGGGCCAACGCGGTTGGTGGACCTGCCAGGCGATGTTGAGATCTCGCGCCAGCTGATCGAGGCGCTGGCGGGTGAGAAAATGTTCGCTGGGCAGGGCGTTGGACGCGAAGCCATAGGTCTGCAGAAATCGTGCTTCGCGCTCCTGAACCATACGCGCGCCACTGGTCGGATCGACGTACATCGGCGTGTCGAGGATGACCAGGGTACCGCCTGGGCGAAGCGCCCGCAGCGCTTCACGCAGTGTCGTCGCGTAGTCGGTCGAATAGTGCAGCGAGGCGTTGAAGACGATCAGGTCGACCTTCCCAGCGTCCACGGGCAGTCGATCAAATTCGGCGAGCAGGGGTGCTATCAGGCCGGCGTAATGCCGTCGCGCGCCGAGGCCGTCCAACCCATCGTCGAGTATGTCCACGGCCACGGCGGCGTGGCCCCGACGCGCCAGACGATACGCCAGCCAGCCCGTCCCAGCGCCTAAATCGAGAACCCTGAGCCGCGTCCGCACCGCTTCGAGCGGTTCCACGACGGCCCTGAGAAACGTGTCAAACGATCGAGCGCGAACGCGCCAGATCTCCGCATGTCTGCCGCTCAGATCCTTGTACGGCAAGGCCCGGTAGTACGCCCCATCCAGACTCCCCCACCCCTCTGCCCGACGAACCGTCTGGTACTCCCGAGCGAACTGGGCCACTGCCATGCCGTGCAGGGTAGACCCTTACGCGGCACCGCGCAGGCAAGTTACTGCGCGAAGAGCGAATTGAACTGCGCGGCTAGGTGTTCTGAAGTTGCTTGACTAACCTGGTGCTTGGCGCGAAGCCCTGGTTGACTGCTACCACATGGCCCGCGGCGGCCAGGACGGCTGTTGAGGGCACGGTCATGACGCCGAACGCCTGCGCAATTTCTGGCCGCTCCGCGGCATTGACGCGAATGATGCGCACGGTCGCCGAGCCGAGTTGTTGCTCGACTTTGCTGACAGCAGGCGCCTGGGCCTTGTGACATGCGGCACACGAGGGTGTGGAGAAGGTCACCAGGGTGCGTCGGCCGTCGGGTTGCTCGCCGAGGCTGGCCCACAGCGGATCCTGGGGCGCGGTCTTGAGCGTGGCGAGTT
>DASYKL010000536.1:0-3483 GCA_035995405.1 Chloroflexota bacterium | reverse complement strand
ACGATACCTACTTCATCGTCGCCCACCTGCACTATGTGCTCTTTGGCGGCAGCGTCTTCGCAATCTTTGCCGGGACGTATTACTGGTTTCCCAAGATCACCGGCCGGCTGTACAGCGAAGCTCTCGCCGCCTGGCATTTCTGGTTGATGCTGATCGGCTTCAACCTGACGTTCTTCCCGATGCACATTCTCGGTGTGACGGGCATGCAGCGCCGCATCGCGACGTATCCGATCGAGACGGGCTTTCTGCCGCTGAATGTGCTCGAGACCGTTGGCGCATTCCTGCTCGGGTTTTCGATGCTGTTATTCCTGTGGAACGCGATCACCTCCTGGACGCGAGGCGCCGAGGCAGGCAACGATCCGTGGTTGGCTAATACCCTGGAGTGGCTCACGACGTCGCCGCCACCCGCTTACAACTTCGCCAGCTTGCCCCGTATTCGCTCGGAGCGCCCGCTGCGCGACTTGCGCCTCGCCGCGCTCGGCGGCGATGGACTGCACGCCCAGCAGCGACAGCCGGCACTGGAGAGCGGCAGCGAGCACACGCCAGCCGCGCCACTGCACTGACGTCGAATATGGCGCTGGTCGTTTCCGCGCGCGCCACGGTGGAAGCCCAGCCGGCGCTTGCGCCTCGTGCCACTGTTCCGCGGACTCGGCCGCGCACCCTACTGCGCTATCTCGCGCTCGTTGGTGCTACCTGTTACGCGCTGTCGCTCGGAGCGGAAGCCGCCTTGCGATTGCTGCCGCTCGGCGACACGCTCGGCGCTGACGGCTCGCTGGCCGTGGGCGGCCAACTGTTCAGCTTTAGCGCGCTCGGCCTGATCATCGCCGTGGCCGTTGCCGCGTGGGTGGCCGCGCGCGATGACGCGACGCTACTGCTCGCGGCCACTCTGGCGCCCGTCCTCGCCGCGGCGCGGGTGGCCACAACGGGCATCCTCGTCTCGCTTGACCTCTCGACGCTCGCCGAGGTCGCCGATCTTGGCCTCGGGCTGCTGGTCCTCGGCGCCGTCGTCTGCACGGCGGCAACGGCTCTGATAGGGCTCGCCGCGGCCGATCGCGTCCGCACGCCTGAGGCGGACCTGTTCCGACGCGTGGTCGACGTCACCGCTTTCTTCACGCTCGCGCTCGGTCTGACGGGGGCAACGGTGCGCGCCGTCGGCGCAAGCTGGGCCTGTCGGGGAGTATTTCCTGATTGCAATGGCCTCGGCATCCTGCCGTTCGGGCACGATCCATTAGCTGATATCCAGCTCTATCACCGCTTGCTGGCGTATGTCGGCCTGGCGCTGGTGGGGTGGGTGGCCGTTGAGGCGTTTCGCTCGCTGAGGCGTGTTCCAGCCGTGGGCCGCGCCGGGCTCGTCCTGCTCGGCGGCACGGTCGCGCAAGCGGCGATTGGCATCGCGTCGATCTCGAGCAACAATCCGCCACTAACGCAGGCATTGCACACGCTTGGCGCCGCGGCGACGTGGTCGGCCGCCATTGTCCTGGCTGTGCTCGTGCGCCGAGCCCCGGTCCACGTCGCGGCGACCCCGCTGCCACGCGAGCGCGCCCAATTGAGCCAATTCAGCGCCTATGTCCAGTTGACCAAGCCCCGCGTGATGTCCCTGCTGCTGGCGACGACGGCGACAGCCATGGTGATCGCCGCGCGGGGGATGCCGGACCTCGGCATCTTCATCGCCACGCTGGTTGGCGGTGCCTTGATGTCGGGTGGCGCTGGTGCGATCAACCACTACGTCGATCGTGACATCGATCCGCTCATGGGCCGCACGGCCTGGCGGCCGATCCCGTCTGGGGTCATCTCGCCTGGTCGGGCGCTTGGGTTCGGCATCTTACTGGCCGTCCTCGCCAGCGCCGTGTTTCTGCTCTTCGTCAACCCCACTGCCTGGGTTCTGGCGCTGATCGGCCTGCTTGGCTATGTCTTCATCTACACGCTGTGGTTGAAGCGTTCGACGCCGAGCAACATCGTCATAGGTGGCGCCGCGGGGGCTATCCCGCCGCTGGTCGGCTGGGCAGCCGTGACCAACGAGATCAGCAGCCTGACCGCGTGGTACCTGTTCGCCATTATCTTCTTCTGGACGCCGCCCCATTTCTGGGCGCTGTCGCTGTTGATCCGCCAGCACTATGAGCGCGCGGGCGTACCGATGCTGCCAGTCGTCCGCGGCGAAGACGAAACACGCCGCCAGATCATGCTGTACTCGGTCCTGCTCGTCGGGCTGACGCTGGTCCTCTCGCCGTTTGGCATGATGGGTGTGCCGTACTTCATCTCTGCGGTTGTGCTCGGTGCACTGTTCATTCGCGGCGCCGTGCGCTTGTGGCGCGAGGCGACGCCAAAGGCGGCTCGCAGCCTGTACCTGTATTCGATTCTGTATTTGTTCGCGCTGTTCGCCGCTATGGCGGTCGACCGCGTGATCTCTGCTGCGTAACTCAGAGGAGGTCAAACAGAACCCCGATGGTGCTCGACGCCAAGGCGCTGACCTGGGCCGCCCAGAACAACATCGATACCGCCAAACTCAAGGCTGCCAAAGTGCCGATCTACGGCAAGTGGTACTTCCCCGAGATCCCGGCCGGCGTCGCGCTCGTCAATCTCGAGACCGGCGAGCAGCAGGTGTTCGCGGAGCGCATGGTTGCAGGCGAGGTCATCTACGTGCCGGCGGTCGATCTGCTGCGCGCCAAGCTCGGACCAGCAGACTTCGCGGTCGTGGAGGTGCCCAAGGAGATCGAGGGCGCCGGCCGCGCGCTGCGCCACGTTGCGCCCGAGCCACTGCTCGCCATGGCCCGCCCACCGGGCTACGAGACGCGCGATGCGTTGGTCCTCGTCGATACGACGACCTCGCTGGTGGAGGAGGATCCGGCTGCCCTGGCTGGCATCCACATGCCTAGGGCCAGCATTGCGCCGTTCGTCCTCGGTGTCGGTTTCTGCATCGTTCTCGTCGGCGTCATCAGCCATCCCATCGTGTTGGTTGTCGGCCTGGCCTGGATGCTGGCGGGCGCCATTACCTGGATTCGCATTGGTGTGCTCGAGGCGAAGGCAGCCTCGGCACACAGCACACACGGTGACGCGCTCGAGGTAGACCACGGCTCGTGAGGACGCTGGCAAACGTGGGGGTCGTCGCTATGGCTGTGCTGGCGCTCGTCGCGTGTCAGCCGCAACCGCAGATGGACGTCTACGGCCGCACGCCTGACTTCACGTTGATGGACCAGAGCGGTGCGGCCGTTTCCTCATCGTCGCTGGCGGGCCGAGTAGTCCTGCTCGACTTCGTCTACACCCACTGCAGTGATGCCTGTCCGTTGTTGTCGGCGACGTTTCAGCAAGCGCAGCGCAAGTTGGCTGACGAGAAACTACTGGGGACTCGGGTCATGCTGGTGTCGCTGAGCGTGGACCCGCAGCACGATACGCCGCCGGTGCTGGCTGAATACGGGCAGCAATTCAAAGCCGACGCCACGGGGTGGAAGTTTCTCAGTGGTGACTGGGACCAGGTCTATGACGTCG
>DASYKL010000535.1:0-7383 GCA_035995405.1 Chloroflexota bacterium | reverse complement strand
CTCGAGACCCAGGCCGCCATTCTCGATGTCCTGAGACAGGACACCCCCGACTGCGGGATCCTCGCCGAAGAAGGCGAGGACGACGAACCGTTACCTCTCGACGCCGAGCACCTGTGGATTGTCGACCCCATCTGCGGCAGCCTGAACTTCGTCCAGGGCATCCCCTACTTCGCCATCTCGATCGCTCTGCGCACGGCTGGCGCCATCCGCGTCGGCGTGGTCTATGACCCCTGCCGCGATGAGATGTTCGCCGCCACCCTGTCAGGCCATTCGACCCTGAATGGCGCTCCGATCGGCGTCCAGCAAATCTCAGAAGGCTATGACGCCTTCGAAAAAGCCTGGGTCGGCACCGATTGGCCGCAAAACCAGGACCTGCAGGACAAAGCGACCCAGATCGCCGCGATCATGTCCCGCCAGGTCATCGTCCTGAACGTCATGGGCTCGCCCGCGTTAGGGATCGTCAACGTCGCGGCTGGTCGTACCCACGCCTATTGGGCGTTGGATCTGAAGATCTGGGACATGGCCGCCGCCGCCCTGATCCTGACGCGCGCCGGCGGCACCCTGACCGATGAATACGGCGCCAGCTGGCTCTTCAGCCGCGGCGGCTACATAGCCAGCAACAGCGTAATCCACGGCTGGACCCTACGCTGCCTCCAACGAGTCCTCGAAAACAAAGTCCCCGAAGTACTGAGAACAGCCGCCGAGCGCACCACTACCGAGATGATCAACCCCCAGCATTAGATACGGATCGGGGGAGCACAGCTTAATGTACGGATCGGGGGAGCCCTGCGGGCCCCCCGCCCCCGTTCGTTGCTCCGCGCTACGCGCTGCGCACTCTCTTCCGGGGCGACCCCCCGCTTAACGCTGCCGCGCGCGCCGCGACGGCCTGGCGGGCCCGCGACGCCGTGGCTCTGAAGTCCACCAGGCCGAGCGCGAGTGCCAGGCCTAGCCAAAAACTCACCGCCGCGCGTGGTGCCATGCGCCTAGTCGGGCCAGAGTTGCGGCCCGCGTGTTCAGTCTGTCTGGCGCCGACCGGCGGGCTCCTGAACGCTGTCTGGGCCGAAGCGTACGTGCCGTCGCGCGCGTTCGACCGCGGCGCGAAGCGCCCCTTAAGCGGGGGGTCGCCCCGGAAGAGAGTGCGCAGCGCGCAGCGCGGAGCAACGAACGGGGGCGGGGGGCCCGCAGGGCTCCCCCGATCCGTACATTACGTACTCCTGGCGAAGGCTTTAGTGCGGGGGACCTGCAGGGCTCCCCCGATCCGTACATTACGGGCGACGGCTCGGTGGCGTTCACTGTAGGTATCGGCGCGTGGCGGGGTACTGTCTGGCGATGACGTTGTCTCGCGGCGACGTTGCTGAGCGGCTGGGACTGGGCGAGGAGTACGCTGCCTGGCTGGCGCATCTTGACGCGCTTGGGCCAGTTCCTGACGTCGTTGCGCTGAGCCTCGACCAGACCGAGGCCGAGTTGCGCCGCTTGGGCTTCGCCGCCGATGACGCTCGCGATGTCATCGACACCCGCGGTGCGATACACGCCGACCCGTCGCTGCGGTGGCTGTTTGACCGCGCCGTCCACGGCATGCGCCTTGAGGTCGGGCTGCTGGACGGGAGCCGCCGCACGCCAACCCTGCCCGCCGTACTGGGCGCACCTGGCCGCCTGTTCTGGGTCCACGTCTACCTGGCCGCCCTCCCCGCAATCCGCGAATGGCATGCCGCCCGCGGCGTCACCGAGACCATTTCGGAAGATACGTTGTCGGATTTCGGGCGGCATGTAGCGCTGTACCGTCGCCGCACTGGCCTGCCAGGCCTGGACACCCAGTGGTGGCTCAGCCTCCACTTCCGTGGCGCCCTGTTCGCCCTCGGTCGCCTGCAATTCAACCCGTTCAGCCTGTGCACCGGCCCCGCTGGGCCCCTCTTCTGGTACCCAGAAGCCCCCAACCCGGCGCTGCGCTGCGGCCAGCCCGCCCTCGGCGTCCATATCCCCGAGAGTGGCCCACTCACGCCTTCCGCCGTGGATGCCGCGCTAGGGCAGGCCTACCACTTTTTCCGCGAAACGTTCCCCGCCCAGGCCAGCAACGTAGCCGTCTGCACCTCCTGGCTCCTCGACGAGCAGTTAGCCGACTACCTCGCCGCCGACTCCAACATCGTCCGCTTCCAGCGCCGCTTCACCTTGCTCCCCGGCAGCAAGGAGGCCGACGCATCGCCCTTCCACTTCGTCTTCGGCACCAGCCCCGCCGCGGCGCCCACGCTTCAACCTCGAACAACGCTGGAGCGAGCCCTGCTCGGGCACCTGGCAGATGGCAAACACTGGGCGCTGCGCACCGGCTGGCTTCAGCTTGGGCCATAATCGGCAACGTGGGTTCTGTCCAGTGGCAGCCGAAGTTGGAGCGCGCGTTTACCGACATTCGCTACGAGTATTTCGAGGGCATCGCCAAGATCACGATCAATCGTCCTGAAGTGCGCAACGCGTTTCGGCCTGAAACGATTTTTGAGCTGCAAGAAGCGTTCGCTGACGTCCGCGACGATCCGTCGATCGGCGTCGCGCTGCTGACCGGGGAGGGCCCTGAGGCGTTCTGCTCGGGCGGCGATCAGCGTATTCGCGGCGATGGCGGCTACATCGATCCGCGCGGTGTGCCGCGGCTGAATGTCCTGGACCTGCAGCGTCAGATCAGGCTGCTGCCCAAGCCGGTCATCGCCGTCGTGGCTGGCTATGCGATCGGTGGCGGGCATGTGCTGCACGTGGTCTGTGACCTCACCATCGCTGCTGATAATGCGCGGTTCGGCCAGACCGGGCCGAAGGTCGGCAGCTTCGATGCGGGTTATGGCTCGTCGCTGCTGGCGCGCCTCGTTGGGGACAAGAAGGCCAAAGAGATCTGGTTCCTGTGCCGCCAGTACTCGGCCCAGGAAGCACTCGACATGGGCCTGGTCAATATCGTCGTGCCGCTGGACAAGCTGGAAGAAACGGCCGTCGAATGGGCCCAGGAGATCCTGGAAAAAAGCCCGACGGCGATCCGTTTCATCAAAGCCGCGTTCAACGCCGCGACGGAGGGCCTGGCAGGCTTGCAGCAATTCGCGGGTGATGCGACGTTGCTCTACTACCAAACCGAGGAAGCCAAAGAAGGCAAGAACGCCTTCCTGGAGAAACGCAAGCCCGATTTCTCCCAGTTCCCGCGGTTTCCGTAATCGCAGTGGCCACATTCGTGTCGGGCGGCTCGTGACGATGCTCCGCGGCAGGGCTCCGAGGCCATGCTGGCACTGGTCGGCGACCAGGAGGCTAGGCTGAGGCCGTGAGCGTGGCGACGGCGGCAATTGCACCGCGGGGGCCGCGTGTTTGGCTGCTCGCGGCTCGCCCGGCTACGTTGCCCGCGGCGATTGTGCCTGTGCTCGTCGGCACCGCCGCCGCCCTCCACGGCCTGCACGAATTCCAGGCCCGTGTGCTCCTGCCAACGCTGCTGGCCGCCTTGCTGATCCAGATCGGTACCAACTTCGCCAACGACGTCTTCGATTTCCACAAAGGCGCCGACACCGCCGAGCGCCTCGGCCCCTTACGCATCACCCAGGCCGGTCTCGTCACCCCACGCCAGGTCCTGATTGCCACGTACGTGACCTTCGGCCTGGCTCTGCTGGTCGGCCTGTACCTGATCTCCGTCGGCGGTTGGCCGATCCTCGTCCTGGGCATCCTGTGCGTCCTGGCCGGGCTGGCTTATACCGGCGGCCCGTGGCCGTTCGGCTACCACGGCCTCGGCGACCTCGTCTGCTTCGTGTTCTTCGGGCCAGCCGCCGTCCTGGGCACGTTCTATCTCTACCAGCACCAGATAACCGGTCTGGCGGTCTGGGCATCCATTCCCGTCGGCTGCCTGGTCACGGCCATCCTCATAGTCAACAACCTCAGAGATATCGATCAAGACCGGCAGGTCGGCAAGCGCACCCTGGCGGTTCGCATCGGCCGACCTGCCACCCGCCTGGAGTACCTGGCCTGCATCGTCGTCGCCTATGCCGTGGTCGTGTATCTCGGCGTAGGCGGTCTGGTCGGCACGTGGTGGTGGCTGCCGCTGCTGAGTCTGCCGCTCGCCGTCTGGCTGGTCCGCTACGTCGGCCGCACCACCGGTCGCCCGCTCAATGCCGCTCTGAAACGGACCGGCCAGCTGCATCTCCTGTTCGGGGTGTTGTTCGCGGCCGCGCTGTGGCTGGGCTAAAACCCTGATCGTCCCGGACTGGCTTCGCCAGCGGGCCTTCGTCACGCCAGAGCGGCTCGCCCTGCGCGGACCAACCGAGCGCTGGTCCTTCGCTGAGCTCGACCGACGCGTCGACGCCTCCGTGCATGCTCTGGTCGAACACGGCATCGCGCCCGGCAGTTACGTCGGCCTGAATGCGCCGAACAGCGTCGGTTACGTCGTCGCCGTCCACACCCTGATGCGTCTGGGCGCGATCATCGTCCCGCTCAACACGCGCCTCACCCCAGCCGAAATGGACTGGCAGCGCGCCGATGCAGGGCTGAGCGTCACCCTCGACGACTGGGCCATTCAGCGGCTGCTCGATGCACCTGACGGACCGGCGCACCAGCGCGACTTCGATCTCGCTGAGCCGCACAGCATTATTTACACCTCAGGCACGACGGGCCGGCCGAAAGGCGCGATCCTGACGTACGGCAACCAGTGGTGGAGCGCGGTCGGCTCAGCACTCAACTTGGGTTTGCAGCCGACGGACCGCTGGCTGGCGGTGCTGCCGCTGTTCCACGTCGGCGGGTTGTCGATTCTGCTCAAGAGTGTGATCTACGGGGTCACCGCTGAAGTCCATCAGCGTTTCGACCCCGCCGCTGTCAACGCTGCCATCGACGACGGCGTGACGCACGTCTCGGTGGTCGCGACCATGCTGGACCGTATGCTCGTCCAGCGCGAGCAGCGGCCGTACCCGGCCACGCTGCGCTGCGTCCTGTTGGGTGGTGGTCCCGCGCCGTTGCCGTTGCTCGAGCGGGCGCTCGCCTGTGGCGCGCCAGTCCTCCAGACGTATGGCCTCACGGAGACGGCTTCGCAGATCGTGACGCTGGCGCCGGAGGATGCGCTCCGCAAGCTCGGCGCCGCTGGCAAGCCGCTGCTGGGTTCGCAGCTCAAGATCGAAGCCGACGGCGAGATCTGCGTGCTCGGTCCGACGGTCAGCCCCGGCTACCTGCATCAACCGCCGCGCGTGGGCTGGCTCCATACCGGCGACCTGGGCTCGCTCGACGGCGAGGGCTACCTCTACGTCCTGGATCGGCGTGACGACCTGATCGTCAGCGGTGGCGAGAACGTCTACCCTGCCGAAGTGGAAGCCGCGTTGCTGGCTCACCCGGCCGTCGCTGAAGCTGGCGTCTATGGCATCGCCGATGCCGCCTGGGGCGCAATCGTCGCGGCGGCTGTCGCGCTGCAGCCTGGCACAACGGTCACCGCCGACGAGTTGAGCGCGTTCTGTCGCCAGCGATTGGCCGGCTACAAAGTTCCGCGCCGCATCGCATTCCGCGCTGCGCTGCCGCGCAATGCGGCAGGCAAATTGCTGCGTCGGACTTTGCGGACCGAGAGTTAGCATAGCCGGATGCGCCTAGCTTCCTACCTGGCAAATGGCCAGCCGCGCGCGGCTGTGCTGGCTTCCGATCAGACGCTCGTGCCGGTCAGTCAACTCGTCAGCGGCGCGCCACAGACCATGCTCGAGCTGCTCGAAGGTGGGCCGGCGTTGTGGGACCGCGTCCGAGAAGCCGTCTCCAACGCGCGTGGTGGTCAGCCTGTCAGTCAGGCGACGTTGCTGGCGCCGATCCCGCGACCGCGGCGCAACGTGTTTTGCGTCGGCTGGAATTATTCCGAGCACTTCGCCGAAGGCCAGGGTATGCGCGGGCCCGGCGATTCGCCGGCGGACATTCCGGAGTACCCGGCGCTGTTCAGCAAACAGCCAAACACGGTCATTGGCGCCGCGGCGCCAGTCTGGCATCCGGCGCCTGTCTCGGATCAGCTCGACTGGGAGGTTGAGCTGGCGGTGATCGTCGGCACAGCCGGTCGTGATATTGCTGAAGAGGGTGCCTACGACCACGTTTTTGGCTACACGGTTGCCAACGACGTGTCGGTACGCGATGTCCAGCGGCGCCACGGTGGGCAATGGTTCAAAGGGAAGAACTTCGACACGCATTGCCCATTGGGGCCCTGGATCGTCACGGCTGATGAATTGGGCGATCCGCACAACCTGCACATCACGCTGCGGGTTAACGGCGTGACCAAGCAGGACTCCAGCACCAGGTTCATGGTGTTCCGCATTCCGCGGATTATCAAAGAGTGCTCGACGGGTTTGCGGCTGGAGGCAGGCGACGTGATTCTGACCGGCACGCCAGAAGGCGTCGGCTTTGCTCGCAAACCGCCCGAGTTTCTGAAAGTCGGCGACGTGATGGAAGCGGAGATCGAAAATATCGGCATCCTGCGCAACACGGTCGCCACGTATGACCCGAACGCAGCCACCATCGGTTCGCCGACGGTCGCCGCCGCCGGACGCTGAACGGGAGTGACGGTCCATGGAACTGAAGAGCACGAGCTTCAACGATGGCGACTACCTGGCAATGGATCACGTGTTGTCAGCCGACTTCGGCTTCGGCTGCGCAGGCGGCAACCGCTCGCCGCAGTTGTCATGGTCGGGTGCGCCCGAGGGCACCAGGAGCTTCGCCGTGACGTGCTACGACCCCGATGCGCCGACGGGCAGCGGCTTCTGGCACTGGGTCGTCGCGAACATCGCGGGTTCTGTTACGTCGCTCGACGCTGGTGCAGGGAGCGCCAACGGCCAGATGCCGGCGGGCGCGGTGACGGTCCGCAATGACACGGGCGCCAAAGGCTACGCCGGCCCGTGTCCGCCACAGGGTGATCACCCGCACCGCTACCTCTTCACCGTCTTCGCCGTGGGGGTTGAGCAGCTTAGTGTGAATGCCGACACGTCCCCAGCAGTGGTCGGGTTCCAGCTGCACTTCAACACGCTCGCGTCAGCTAGTCTCATGGGCCTCTATAAACACTAGATAAATATTAATCAACGCGTTTAGATCGGCCGGTATGTAGTACGGATCGGGGGAGCCCTGCGGGCCCCCCGCCCCCGTTCGTTGCTCCGCGCTACGCGCTGCGCACTCTCTTCCGGGGCGACCCCCCGCTTAAGGCGCTTCGCGCTGCCGTGACCTCTAGAGCGCCGATACCGGCTCGGTGGTCAAAGGTGGATGTGGGCACCGCTCGGTGAGCCGACTTGTCATGGGCAGGACCGGTAGGGCTAGCCGCGAGGCTTGCAACGGCCGAAGGCTTAAGCGGGGGGTCGCCCCGGAAGAGAGTGCGCAGCGCGGAGCGCGGAGCAACGAACGGGGGCGGGGGGCCCGCAGGGCTCCCCCGATCCGTAC
>DASYKL010000534.1:0-2898 GCA_035995405.1 Chloroflexota bacterium | reverse complement strand
CCCAGGTCGAGCCCGGCCTCGTAGTACTTCAATTCAGGTCGACCGAGTGAAATCCGCTTCATTGCTTCGTCGAGCGGCACGTCGAAGTAGAACGCCAGCGTCGGGGGCACGGCGAATGAGTACAGCCGCCGCAACCAACCACGATTGACACCGCGCACCGCATCGCGCACGTACGCCGTATAGACATACCGATCGGCCAGCACGATCGCGCCGGCTTGTAAGGCGGGTGTGATTTCGCTGTAGGTGCGGCTGGCGAAGTCGGCCGCATGGATCAAGCTGAAGGACATCGGGGACAGGAGCTGCCGTCGCTTGCCGCGCCGCGTTGTGCTCTTGACGATGGGCGACGAATTCCATTCGCTGAAGATGACGAGATAGCCCTGGTTGACCAGCCACTTGCGCAACAGGTCCAGCTGGGTACTCTTGCCGGAGCCGTCGATGCCCTCCACGATGATCAGCCGCCCTGGCAGATCCGCGGTGACGCGGCGCGGCTCGTGCAGCACCAGCGGCCGCGTGCCTTCAGGTGACACGGGCGTGATCTCCAATGACGAACGAGACGCCAAAAGCCCGCTCGGCACGCCGCGTCGGCGCCTCGAGCGGCCAGGCATCCACAAGTGGAGTAGCCAGCGCAACATTGCCGTTGCTCCGTTCAGGGCAGGTTTGAGCGACGTCCGCGCTACCGTAGCGCACCAGGGCATCCGCCAGACTCACTGCGGCCGCGATCTGCTCGATTATTGGCCCATCTGAGACACTCAACACCGGCCCGTAGGCCTTGGCGTTGCCCTCCCGTTCGCCGACCGCCAGACTGGCGGCCGCCGCCAGCGACAGCGTGCGATGTGAATAGCCATCGAGATTCGCGTCGGCAATGATCCGCCCCGTGTGCGCGTGGCGACGGTAGTAATCGATGCTGGCGCCCACATCGAGTAGCCGCGCCGCGAGGGCGGCGGCTGCATTTGCTTCCTCGGGCAGCTCGGGCCGCAACAGCAGGAGCAGCCGCTCGACCAGGAGCGCCCGCCGTTCGGCTCGGCCCTGATCAAACGACCCGAAATGCTGTCCCAGCGACACCACCGTCGCGTCCTGCACGGCCCGCACCGCGGCTGCCTCGTCTGTCACGCTGCGCAGCGCGATGCCTTCGCGCAAGCCGTAGCCGGCAACGGTCAGGTCCACCGCCAGCAGCCGGTCCATGACCGCCTGCACGATCAGCGCGCCGCCGACGATCGAGTCGGCTCGGTCACCGTTCAAACCAGGCACACGTCCGCGCTCGGCCGCCGGAGCGCCATGCAGCGTCCCGCTGACCGTGTCGAGCCGCGTCCGATTGACCACATACCCGTGCAGCCGCGAGATCGGATACTCACCGATCATGCGGCGGTCGACTTTGGCCAGATTGCGCACCGTGCCGCCAGTGCCGATCAGCCGCTCATCGGGCCGCAGCGGGCGTACGCCTGCTGCTTCGAGAATCTCATACACGTACGCCTTCAACGCCCGCATCTCACCACGCGTCGGCGGATCGGTCTTCAGAAACCGATCGCTGAGACGCAACGCCCCCAGCTTGACGCTCCATGAACGCTCCAGGCGGCGATCGCGAAAGTGGATCAGCTGCAAGCTGCCGCCACCCACATCAAGGACGATGCCGTTTTCGATCGGCAGGCCGTGCACAGCGCCCAGGAACCCGAAGCGGGCCTCTTCAGCCCCATCTGCAATCGTGACCGTAACTCCCAGCTCTGTGCGCGCGCGTTCGATCAGCTCGTCGCCGTTGCTCGCCTCGCGGACGGCCGCCGTTGCCACGGCGATCGTCCGCTCCGCCCCGGCGCCATTGGCCACCGCGACAAAGCCGCGCACGATGCGCAGTGTGCGCTCGATGGTTTCTTCACTCAAGCTGCCGCGGCGGGCGACATCGCGAACCAGGCGTAGCGGGCTACGGGCGTCGCCCAGGACATCCAGGTGAGCTGCTGAGCTGACCCTCGCGACCAGCACGCGGCCACTGTTGGAGCCAATGTCGATGACCCCCAGCGTGTGTCCCTCCACCGAGCGATCCCCCTGCATCATCCACAGCATGAGGCACAGTCGCTGCTGTGTGCCAGCCGCTCATTCCTGGAAGACGTAGCCGATCCCGCGCACCGTCTGAATGCGTTGCGGTAAGGTCGGGTCGGGCTCGATCTTGCCGCGCAGCCAACGGACATGGACGTCGACCGTTCGCGTATCACCGACGTACTCGTAGCCCCACACATTCCGCAGCAGCGCCTCGCGCGTCTGCAACTGACCAGGGTGCCGCAAAAAGTACACCAGGAGATCGAATTCCCGTCTCTTGAGCTGCAGCGGCTCAGTCCCGCGCAAGACCCGATGCGAACCAATGTCAACCGCCAGATCGCCCGACTCCAGCTGCAGCGGCGCATCTTTGACCGCCGCGCCCATATCAGCGCGCCGCAGCTGCGATTTCACTCGCGCCAGAAGCTCATGCATGCTGAACGGCTTGGTCAGGTAATCGTCCGCGCCGACTTCCAGGCCGACCACCTTGTCGATCTCCTCGTCGCGCGCCGTCAGCATCAGAATCGGCACGTGAGCGACCGTCGGATTGGCCGTCTCAGCCCGTACCGCGCGGCACAGATCAAGACCATCGAGCCCGGGCAGCATCAGATCCAGGACGACGAGCTCGGGCGGGTTGCCGCGGATCATATCCAGCGCCTGCAAGCCGTTTGTCGACAGCCGGACTTCGTGTCCGGCACGGCTCAAGTTGTAACGAAGCGTCTGCAAAAGCGACTCTTCGTCTTCGACCACCAGGATTTGGGCCATCTACGTGCTCACCCTAACGCGGCTTGTGTTAACACGCGGCGAACGGCAGGTTAGCTGTCTCAGAACACCAGCCTCGTGCGCTTCGGTCGCGACGCTGATTCTGATAACTGC
>DASYKL010000533.1:0-2360 GCA_035995405.1 Chloroflexota bacterium | reverse complement strand
CCACGCCGTTCATGGCCGAGCAGACGCTGACCAAGGACGGCGCCTCGGTGACGGTCGACGCGATCATGTACTGGCGCATCGTCGACGCTGGACGGGCGGCCATTCAGGTCGTCAACTTTACGCAAGCGGTCATGGGTGCCGCACAAGGCGGCCTGCGCGACATCATCGGCCGCAACGACCTGTCCACGGTGTTGTCCCAGCGGCGCGAGCTGGACGAGCAGTTGACGGTCACCCTCGACGAGCAAACCGAGCCGTGGGGGATCAAAGTGCAATCGGTCCAGCTGCGGGATATCAAAGTCCCCGACAACCTGCAGGATGCCCTATCGCGCATGGCGCAGGCTGAGCGCGAGAAGCAAGCCCGCGTGATCCTCGGAGAGAGCGAGATCCTGGTTGCCAAACAGTTTGCCGAAGCAGGCGAGCTGTATCGGGCGCACCCGACAGCGCTCCACCTCCGCGGCATGAACATGCTTTACGAGACGATGCGGTCCGGCTTGTCCACGGTCATCGTGGTGCCGTCATCGGCGCTGGAATCGATGAATTTAGGGGCGATCGGCGGTATTTCCGCGCTGGCTAAGGCAGGCGAGCAGCCACCGCCGCCGACTTCTTCTTCGTCTTAGGTATCGCTACCAGCCAGCGCGCGGCGGAGCAGGCTGGCGTTCATCCGAGACAGTCCGCCCACCTGGTGCGGCTCGGCCCAGGCGATTTCCGAAACTTCGGCACTCGCCTGGAAGCCCGCCGTCGGGTCCAGCAGCTCCGTCTCCATCAGCAGGACCACCGCGAAACCGGTGCGTTCGACGGCTTTGATACAGCCAACATGGACGCGCAAGCCGGTTTCCTCGCGCAGCTCGCGCTCCAGCGCGCGCTCGATCGGCTCGTCACCCTCGAGCCAGCCGCCAGGCAGCGCCCAGGGCTCGTCACGCGAGTAGGTCCGATGGACCAGCAGAATTCGGCCGCCCTCGTCGCGAATCAGTGCCGCCACCCCGACGGCGAAATTGCCGTACCGGAATCGCAAATAAAGACCACGCAAGGGCGCAGGCAGAACCCGCCAGACACGCAGCAGCCAGGGCAGCATGAAGCTGCAAGCATGACACATCCACCTGTTCTGCAGCGTCGCCTCACGCTGGGCTGCAGTGCATCCAACGCCGTGCCGCTGCCGGCGAGTCGGTCGGTCCTAAGGCAGACGCTCGAGAAAGCGGATGTATCGTTCGGCAGACCGCTCCACGGCGTCGTTACCACCGCTCGCCACCTGGCGCCCATCCCAGGCGCCGTAGATGCGCGCGAAGGGAAACGGCCGCACGCTGTCGGCGATGCGCCGGACGGCATAGGCCGGCAAGGGAATCAGGTTGGGATAGCTGTACATAAAGCTCAGATAGCGGCGGTCCATCACTACGGTCAGCGAGTCGCCCACCAGCAGTACGCCCTGACCATTTGCCCCAGCGTCCCAATGCATGGCGACGGAGCCTTCGAAATGGCCGCCGGTGTTGATGAGCGTCGCGCCACCCTCCAGGTCGAGCGTCTCGCCGGTCCACAAGCGTAGCCCGGCCGAGCGGTACGGCACCCATTGCTCGTCGGCCGCGTGGATGTAGATCGGGCAATTGTCGAACGCCGCACTCCATTCGACCATGCTGGCGTAGAAATGCGGATGCGAGATGGCGATGGCGCGCAAGCCGCCGCGCTCGCGCAGCGCTGCAACCGATTCGTCGTCGATCAGCGTGACGCAGTCCCACATGACGTTGCCGGCCGCGGTCTGGGCGATCAGCGCCCGCTGTCCAATTGCGATTTGCGGCTTCGTGCCCAGGTACAGCAGCCCTGGCTCGAGCTCAGCGAGCGTATTGCGCCGGCCGTCAGCCCGTAGCTCGTCAAGCGTCGTCCATTGCTGACCGTTCCAGCCGACGTACTGCCGCTCGTCTTCGCAGATCGGGCAGTGTTCAGGCGGCGTTGCTGAAGGCTCATATTGGACGCCGCAGGTGCGGCAGATGAACGCCCTCACCGTCATATATCGCCGACCAAGGGTATCCAGGTGTTCACCGGGTCTCAACCCACTGACGCTTCGTCGTGCTTTACATGTGAGTAATCGGCAATTGTCACGCCGTTAATAATCCTCGGCGACACTAAGCCAAGAAGGATTCAGTGACTCGTCCATGACACGCATCTTCAAGGGACTGGTGCTCCTTGCCGTCCTGATCGGCTTCAGCGCAGCAATCAACGGCCGCTTGAGCGACCTGCTGCCTATCGACGTGCCGACACAGCTTTCGGCTCAGGCTGTCAGCGCCGCGCCAGCGGTGATCGCAGCCGCCGACCAGGACATCAGCAGCGCCATTCAACAAGTGATCCAACGCAGCAACGATGAGCAGGTCCAG